>VFZO01000021.1 GCA_016871155.1 Acidobacteriota bacterium
CCTCCGAACGCGGCGGCGGGGTTGATCGAAATCATGATGATCGCGCATCGTTAGGTACTCCATGCCACTGGGCATCGGCCCACTGGTCATTCAGATCGCCCGCCGTCCGCATCGTCGGCTACTTGTACAGAGATCGGATCAATCAAGCTGACACGGTCGCGAAGTCCCCGTCTGGGAAGTTGCTGCGACAAGAACGCGGTTCGAGTCTGATCGAGTGCAGCCACGGACAGTCCATCGCATGTGCCAAAGTACGCTGGTATGGAGCCGGCAGCACTTTGCCTCGGCCCGAATTCAGGGTGCTTCATTTGCATGATGTGCCCGCTTCGTCAACCGATGGCGCTGTGATAATGTAAGGGCAGCACCGTGATAGGTGGTATATACATGACGGTGCTCAAGAGGTGAAATCAGGAGTCATGCGAGCCGCGGTTCGGTTGGTCTTCTTTGCCTCGCTCGGTTCGGGTTTAGCGCAAGCGAACGCGGAATTCGAACAGGACATACGCCCCGTCCTCGAAAGCCGTTGCGCCTCCTGCCATAGCGCGGCGGCGCGTCAAGGCGGCTTGGCCGTGGACACGGTGGACAACCTGCTCCGGGGCGGAGCCAATGGCGCGGTGATCGTTGCTGGACACAGTGACCGCAGTCCGCTGGTCCTGCGTCTTCGCGGCTCGTCGCAGCCTCGCATGCCGATGGGCGGAAAGCCCCTCGCGGATGCGGAGATCGAGCGTATCGCAAAGTGGATCGACGCCATGCCCGTGCGGCCAGGCACGCCACAAGCTGGCGCGAAGAGCCAGGGCAACAAGAAACTGGGCTGGCCGTGGATTAAGCCGGCCGAACCGGCCGTTCCGGCGGTGAAGAGCAAGGAGTGGGTCCGCAACCCGATCGACGCTTTCGTGCTCTCGAAACTTGAGGAGAAAGGGCTCACGCCCGCGCCGCCGGTTTCCCGGCGCGGATCATACCGCCGGCTGCACTTCGCGCTCCTTGGCATGCCGCCGAAGCCGGAAGAGATGAAGCGATTTCTCGATGACGCCTCTCCGGACGCCTATCGGAACGAGGTGGAGAGGTTACTGGAAGACCAGCGGTACGGCGAAAAGTGGGGCCGCCACTGGCTGGATCTGGTCCGCTATTCCGACACCAAGGGAGGCGCGATCGACTACCCGAGGCCGCACATGTGGCGGTACCGCGACTACGTGATCCGTGCGTTCAACCAGGACCGTCCGTATGACAGGTTCATCAAGGAACAACTGGCCGGAGATGCCTTCCCGGCCTTTGGCTCCGAAGGCAGGCTCGGACTTGCGTTTCTGAGCCAGTGGGTGCAGGTGGAACAAGTAGAGCGCGAGATGCTCCGCCGCGATTTCATGGTGGATTTGGTGGATACGACGGCTTCTGTCTTCCTGGGGCTGACGCTCGGATGCGCCCGCTGCCACGACCACAAATACGATCCCCTGCCGACCAAGGACTACTATCGTCTCGAAGCGTTTTTCACGCCGATGACGGTGGATGTTGCGGAGGTGCCGTTTCATCAGTACGAGGCTGCCAAGCTTGATCCTGAGCGGTGGGAGAGATCTTCCAAACAGTGGAAAGGGACTCTGGAGGCCCGCGAAAAGGCGCAGGCCGACTTCCGCAAGGGCATCAACGAACGCGTGGAACAGCACCGGATTCTGTTCGGATCGCAGGATCTGAAGGATTGGGCCGAGCCGGGACAACGCAAGTATTCGATCCCCGGCGACATGCTTACGAGTAAGGAAGAGAAGGCCCGCCAGAAACTCATCGGACGGCAAACCGCGCGCTTCGCCAATCCGAACTCGCCAGACTACTATCTGCCGAAGGCCCACGTGGTTGCCGATAGCGACGAGCTGAAGGATGTCGTCGCCACTAAAGTGCTGGCCGGCGGAAACTACAAGCTCGCAGGCGAAGAGGTGAAGCCCGGCTACCTGAGCGCCATCGCCGGGAACATGGATCCGGTAAATCTTGACGGCTTGGGAGGAACCCGGCGCCAGTTGCTGGCCAAGTGGATCGCTTCCCCCGACAACCCTCTTACCGCGCGCGTGATGGTCAACCGCATCTGGCAGTATCATTTCGGACGCGGACTGGTGGCCACGCCAAGCGACTTCGGCAAGAACGGCGGCGGCGCACTGCATCCGGAACTGCTCGACTGGCTGGCCCTGCGTTTCGTTGAAAGCGGCTGGAGCGTCAAAGAAATTCAGCGGCTCATCGTCAATTCCAACGTCTACCATTTGGGCATGAATCATCCGCAGGCCGAGGCGGCTGGGAAGATCGACCCGGACAACAAGCTGTTCTGGATGCGCGACCCGATTCGCATCGAAGTGGAATCGATCCGCGACAGCATGCTTGCGGTCAGCGGCCAGTTGAACCCGGTGATGGGCGGACCTCCATATTTCCCGGTGGCCAACGACGAGCAGATGGCGCGCGCTCCCACGTGGTGGGAGCCATCCGAGGTGAAGGAACGGAGCCGCCGAACGGTATACATGCTGCAATCGCGGTCTTTCCAGTTGCCCTTCATCAAGGTGTTCGACGGAGCCAATATGGACCAGACCTGCGTGGTGCGAGGAGTCACTTCCGTGACGCCGCAGGTGTTCGCTCTGTTCAACAACGAGTTCTCGCACGCGCAGAGCGTGGAAATGGCGAAGCGGGTTGCCGCCGAAGCCGGCCCCGAGCCGGACAAGCAGGTGCAGCGGGCGTTCCAGTTGGCGTTCCAGCGGGATCCGTCCGGCAGCGAACGGGAGATGTCGATGAAGTTCCTGCGGCGGGCTGAAACCAAGCCACTCGGGAATCTCGCCGACTTGAGCCTGGTGCTATTCAATATGAACGAGTTCATTTTCCTGGACTGACAGACGGAGGAAAGTCGAATGGCGAACGGAAAGCTCCAGTCTTGTGGTACTGTGCTCCGGCCGGGGCCGAATGCAGGCGAGGTCGGCCGCCGCGATCTGCTGTACCGTTTCGGGCAGGGAATCGGCAGCATTGCGTTTACCTCGCTGTTGGCGGGGGATGGTCTGCTGGCCGCCGAGTCCGGCGGTCCGGATCCGTTGGCTCCGAAGAAGCAGCAAGTGCCGGCCAAGGCGAAGTCGGTGATTTTCCTGTTCATGTCCGGCGCTCCCGGACAGATGGACACCTTCGATCCGAAACCGAAGCTCCGCGAACTGCACGGCCAGCCGATCACCCGTAAGTACGGAAGCCTCGAGAAGCGGATCTACGTCGGCAGCCCATTCGAATTCGCGCGCCATGGTAAGAGCGGAATGGAAATCTCCGAAATCTTTCCCCACCTCGCCAAACGCGCTGACGACATCGCCGTCATCCGCGCCATGCATACCAGCGCCGAGGCCCACACCACGGCCACTTTCTTCATGAACACCGGCGAGACAATTCCCGGCAGCCCGTCCATGGGCGCTTGGACGGTGTTCGGCCTGGGCACGGAGAACCAGAACTTGCCGGCCTTCGTGGTGCTGCCGGACCTCCGCGGAGGCGTCTTCGGAGGTAGTATCAATTGGGGAAGCGGCTATCTGCCAGCCTACTATCAGGGCACGCTGATCAATTCCGTCGGCGACCCGATCGTGGACCTGCAGCCGTCCGAGGGCGTAACCCGGGAGCAGCAGCAAAGAAACCTCACCCTGCTCAACGAACTTAACGCTTCGCAACTGGGCACGCAGCCGAACAATCCGCACCTGCTGACGCGCATAAAGAATTACGAACTCGCGTTCCGCATGCAGGCCGCTGTTCCCGAATGTCTGGACCTTGCTAAGGAGTCTCAGGCGACGCGCGATCTGTACGGACTGGACGACAAGCAGACCGAACCGATGGCAAGGAAGTGCCTGATGGCCCGGCGGCTGGTGGAACGCGGCGTTCGTTTCGTCCAGATCTTTTCGGACGGTTGGGACTCGCACGAGAACATCGCACGCGAGCACCGCAACCGCGGTCTCGAAACCGACAAGCCCGTGGCAGCGTTACTGACGGACCTCAAACAGCGCGGGCTGCTAGACCAGACGCTGGTGGTGTGGGGCGGCGAGTTCGGCCGCACCGCCGACAATAGCATGGACTTCTTCCGAAGCGGTCCGGGCCGGGATCACAACCAGAATGCGATGGTGATGTGGATGGCCGGGGCCGGCGTCAAGGGCGGGACGGTGGTGGGGCAAACAGACGAACTCGGCATCCGGTGCGCCGAGAACGTGTATCACACGCACGACATGCATGCTACCATGCTGCGCTTGCTGGGTCTCGACGACATGCGGCTCACCTACTATCACTCCGGCCGGTTCAAACGGCTCACCAATCTGGGCGGCAAGCTGATCAAGGAAATCCTGGTCTGAAACAATGGGGTCCCTGAGTCGCCGCGGATTCCTTGCAGCTGGCGCCGCCGCACCCGCCGCGCAGGCTCAGACGAAGCCGGTGCCTCGTAAGGCATCGCCCGGAAAGCGCCGTCTGTTGTTCAACTGGGACGGGTCTGTCATCCACACATGGGGACGCACCGTGCTCCCGGCTTCGTACGGACCGTTGACGCGCGATCAGTTCACGTCACTCGTCTTCACGCCGATTGAGAATTCCGCAGTCGACACCGTACTCTTCAGCTTCGGCAGTGGCAATGTCGCCGAATACCAAAGCAACGTGCTCGAGTGGCCCGGGCAGGCGGACCGCTTCGAGTTCCCGAAGGAGAAGAACTGGCACGGAGGCGTGCCGGTCGATCCCAAGGACCAATATCTCAACCCCAAGAGTCTCGCCGATGCGGGACACAACCCTCCGGCCGTGATTGTCGAAGAGTGTCACAAGCGCGGGCTCGACGCTTTCGTCTCTTTCCGCGTCAATGACATCCATGACGGGCAACATCCGCGCGGGACACTGCCCAATCCGGAACTGCCCTCATTCAAGCGGATCAGTCCGGAACTGCTGGTAGAGGATCTGGACTGGTGGACGGCTCTCGATTTCGAACAACCCCGCGTACGTGCGTGGAAGCTTCGCGCGGTGGAGGAGTTCTTCGATCGCTGGGATTTCGACGGCCTCGAACTCGACTTCCTGCGCCACTCGCTCTACTTCCGGCGCGGTACGGAGAAAGAGAACGGCAAGTTCCTGACGATGTTCCTGCGCGAAGTCCGCAAGAGTCTGCGCGCCAAGGCTGCCAAGCGCGGCCGTCCGATCGAACTCGCAATCCGGATCCCGGAACGCGTGGAATGGTGCCGCGATGGCGGCTTCGAAATCGACACCTGGATCGCGGAGGATCTCGCCGACTCTCTCATTCTCGGCCAAGGCTTGACCGAAGCACCCGGCGTAAAGTGGTTTCGCGCGTTGGCCAAGGCGCGCGCTCTTCCCGTCTATGCGAGCCTCGCTTGCTACGGCAATCACTACCGCCTGAGTCCCGACGAAGTGATCCGCGGCAGCGCATCCAACCTTTGGCGCGATGGCGCTGACGGCATCTACACCTTCAATTGGTATCTGTTCGGCGGCTGGCGCAAGCACCTTCTCGATGAGATCGCCGAACAGGCGAAAATGCGGGGCAAAGACAGGCACTACACCGCGGTGGAAGGGTACCTGTCCGCTGGGCGCGCTCCCGGCGCCGACTTTCTGCGCTACAACACACCCGTGAAGGAGCCCTCCGTTCCGTTCGAAATCGTTCCGGCCGATGGCGATCGCGAGGTTCTACTGGCCACCTCCGACGATGGGCGGAACGCGCAGTTGGCATCGGCCGAACTGTGGATCGCCTTCGACTACTCGCAACCCGGAGACGAAGTCAGCATCAAGTTCGGCGACACGGCTCTCCAGCCGGCCGCTATCGATGTCGCCGCCAATCTGAACAAGGCCGGCTATGAAATCCGCCCGGTGCCTGGAAACGGACTCATCGGTTTCCCACCCGACCAGGCCTGGGACATGCGTTTCGATGCGATTCGCCTGCAGGTGCCCACGCAACTGGTTCGCCCCGGCCGCAACAAGATCGCGATCCGGCTCAACAAACGCGGGCCCGGACTCGAAAAGCCGCTGCGCGTCAGGCGGATCGAACTCGTGTGCAAGGCCGGTAGTTCCCGCCCACCGGTATCGCGAGCCTGAGGCCTCTATCCGGCATCGCCCGCGAGAATGACGGTCGACGCCTTCCATTCGGCGATTTCGGAGTAGTACAGCGTCCTGGCTAGCTCCTTACCCGCTTTGTCCGTAACTGGCGTTGGACGGCGAACAATGAACTCGGCCTGGTCGAGTGTCTTGTATGCAATGTGGGCCATCTCCAACCGGTCAATCACCTTGCCGGCCCTCGATCCGCGGTCAGGGACTAACAGCGGGCCCGTGTCCACCTGGAAAGAGCCGTTCTCCGGCCGGAAGTTCATGGTGCGAATTGGGTACTCGAGCGAATAGCGTTCGCCGCGCGCGCGGTCCTCAAGCACCGTGCGCCCCACCAGCGGGACATTCTCCGCGATGGCGCGGTTGATGGCGGCCCGATCTGTCAGTTCACGAAACTTCGTAAACTGCTTCACGTCGATCTTCAGGGAGCGAAACTGAGAGCCGATCGGCGTGCCGGCGGAGACCTCACCGTCATACGTGATGGCCGACATCAACGTGCGCTCCTCTTTGAGCGAGTAGATGTTGCAGTACTCACGGCTCGGGATCTGAAACAGCCCCTTGTCGGCATAAACCCATTCGGTGCGGCAAGGGGCGATGAGCACGTAGCGTTCGGTCGCATTGCCGCGGAGATCAGTTACGTCGACAATCGCGTCCAGTTGAATGCGGGCCTTGTTACCGAGCGGGATGTTGTGGCGCGCGTAGGGCCGCGGATCCTTCTTCGGAGGCACGTCCCATGTCATGTAGGACGACTGGAAATTGCAGGGTGCCCCCTTGGCCGAGGCCGCCAGCAGCGCGCTCGCTGGAGCCAGTAGTGCTTTCCTTCGCGTCATGATTGTTCTGTCTTTCAGTCTACAATGATACATGCATTCGAACGGAACACAGCTCTCGACTGCCATCACTCGCCGCCGCTTCGTCCGCGCTGCCGCTCCTTTCGTTCCCCTCGCCGCATGGGCTCAGGCCCGGATGAAGATCACCGCCGTCGAGATCCACGAGATCCTCACGCCGTTTCACCGCGAGCATTCCGACAACCTCTTCCGCTATCACGGCCTCGGCGTGCAGCTTCGGACGATCTACATTGTAAAAACCGACGCCGGCCTCGAAGGCTACGGTGAAAGTTGGGGACCGGCGCCCAAGCCGAACCCCTACACTCGCTACGTGGGTTCGAGCCCGGTGGATTGGATCGGCAGCGCGGCTGACCTTCCGATGAACATGGCGATCTACGACTTGATGGGCAAGTATCTCGGCGTCCCAGCCTGGAAACTGATCGGACCGAAGGTGAGAGCGTGGATTCCCGTGGGCGGCTGGACCGCCTCTCAGCCGCCCGAAGCAATGGCCGAAGAAGTGCGAAACCTATCGCAACGGGGCTATCGCTGGATGAAGTACCATGTCGACGTGCTACAGAACGCAGTTGACCAGACCGAAGCCATGCAGAAAGTGGCCCCCAGGAGCTTCAAAATCCACTACGACTTCAATGGGAACTCGAACGTCGATGCTGTGTACCCGGTTCTTCGCGAACTCGAACGGTTCCCGATTGTTGGCAGGGTGGAGGATCCGATCGCCTCGATCGACCACGCCGGTTACCGTACCCTGAGGCAGAAGTGCCGCATCCCCGTGCTGGTCCACCACGCGCCGGCGGATTTCTTCATGGTCAACCATCTCTGCGATGGGGTCATGGCCGGGCACGCCCCGGTTGGCTACGCCATGCGGATTGCGGCGCTGGCCGAAACCACCAACACGCCCTTCATGCTGCAGCAGTGCGGCGGCGTGATCAATCAGGCGTTTCTGGCCCAGGAAGCCGCCGTATTCAAGATGGCCACGATCGAACACGTAAACCTGTGCCACCTGTGGGAGGACGACGTTACGGTGGAACGGATGCCCGTGGTGGGCGGCAGCGTCGAGGTTTCGAACAAGCCCGGCTTGGGCATCACGCTCGATCGCGAAAAACTGGAACGATACGTCAAGGCGCCGCGCCCGAAGCAATCCCGCTTTCTGGTGCGCGTGCGCTACGCGCAGGGACCCACGATCTACTTCCGGTTCGACCCCGATGCTCCGGGCGCGAACCTGCGGCAACTCCATCCGCCGCACGTTCCGGGGCCGTCTCCCGGATACGGTAACGCGGTGGTCAGCGACTTCTGGGCCGAAGAGGGATCGCCCGCGTTCGAGGCGATGTGGAAGCGGACCGAATCGGGCCCGGCGTTCGACGCGAGCGGAAACCCTGGCGACAGTATCGGGGTGCGACCGTGAGGGCGCTGCTCAAGCATTTTGCGATCCTTCTGATCCTGGCCGCCGTCCCGGCGCCCGCGCAGGACAATCTTCCGCTCGGTAAGCTCCCGCCCGGCCGCGTGCTCCTCGTCGCGCAGCCTCACCATGACGACCACACCACCGACTACGGCATGGGTGGACTCATCGCCCGGTTTGTCGAGAACGGCTTCGAGAGCTACTACGTACGCGGGTCGAACGATGAGAAGGACGGCCCGCATGGGTACGGCCGCAACGACATTGTCAATCTGAAGGAAACGTGGGACGCGATTCGAATTCTCGGAATGAAGAAGGTCATCAGCCTGAACTGGCGAAACGACTTCATGAATCCCATTCCGCTCGACGAGCTTCGAGAACAGTTGATCTTCGTGATCCGGAAGTACCGGCCGGAGGTTGTCCTCGGTCACAATCCGTGGGAGCACTACCAGAAGAATCCGGATCATCGCAACGTGGCGCGCGCTCTGGTGGAAGCCTGCTGGCTGGCTGGATACGCGACCGTTCATCCCGAGCATTTCGATCTGGGCTTGAAACCGCATTCGGTGCCGCACTATTACGGCAAGGGCCGTCTCGACTGGGGTCTGGGGCAGATTTCGAACATCGCCATGGAGTTGAACGAAAGCCAGGAGCGCAAGAAGGAACTCGCCATCGCCGCGCATCGCAACGTATACGGCAGCGGTGGCGCGGCGCGCGCCCTGTCGGCTCAACTGGAGAAGGAAGGGAAGTACATTCCAGAGTTCGAAAAGGCTGCGAGCGAATTGGAGGCATCCGACATGATCACCCACTGGTGGATGAACTGGACTTCGCGCGAAACTGGCCGTAAGGCGGGCGTCAAATACGCCGAGGACTACTATTACACCGGCAGCCTGTATCATCTGCCCGGATTGCGCGAATTTGTCGCGAAGAATGCCGAGCCCTTGCGATGAAGCGCCGGCAGTTCATGCACCTCGCTTTCGCGCAGCCTTCCAGGGGCGTGCTGGTGCTGGCGGCTGACGCCGAATGGCTCCTGTACGCGGGTGGCGCCGTGGCTGGCATGATCTCATCGGGAGCGGAGGCGCATCTCATCCGGATCGGGAACGACGAGAGGCAATCGTGGGACCTGCAGCCCGAGGAAACCGCGCTGCGGAATCGCCGGGAGAGCGAAGCCGCGGCCAGGATCCTGGGTATCCAGAGTGTGGTTTCGCTCGGCTTCCGCTCGTCGGAGTTGCGCGAGGTGCCGCACACTACCATGCGCGACCGGCTGATGATGCATATCCGGCGCCTTCGTCCCGGCGTTTTGTTCATTCCGAACCCCCACGCCGAACACGACCGGAATCTCGACCGCTACTATGCCGGCGCGGCGGCGGAAGATGCGTGGCACTGTGCGCGATTCGCGAATTTCCTGCCCGCCGCGTCGGATCACGGACTTGTGCCCTACATTGTCCCTGAAGTCTACTACTACGCTCCGCCTGTTGATCCTCGAAGGCGCGAACCAGAGAGCACGGCCACGTTCGTGCCGCAGCCGCTACAGGTCGACATCGGCGGCGCGTTCGCGCGGAAGCTCGAGGCGGCGCTGGCTCTCGAAACGATCAACCGCGACCGGGCGATGCGAGTGAAACAGACTCTCGCGGCGAGCGGCCAGCGATTGCGCGTGCTCGACAGTGTCGACGGCGCGGCGGCGCGGCGAATCGCCGAGGAGAACGTGCGTGGCTTGGCCCGGATCTGCGCCGAAGGAACTCCATTCTCACAAGCGGAAGAGTTCCGCTACGCGGGTATCGATTTCGGGATCCCTCGCGAGTACCGGTGACAAGATGGCTGAGAAGATTTTATTGGCGATCACGGCGGGAGGGGGCGACTACATCATGGGCGCCGGCGGCACGATCGCGAAGTTCGTCGCCGAGGGCTATCGCGCGTATGTGATCCAGGCCGGCAACGACGAAAAGAACTCAATCGGGCTCGGTCCGGCTGAAACGCGGCTTGCCAACAACGCGGATGCGGAGAAGGCTGCGCGCCTGCTGGGAGTCGCCGAGTTGTTCAACTTGAACAACAAGAGCGGCGAGTTGAGCCAACTGTCCAGCAACGAACTCCGCGCGCAGATGACGACTCTCATCCGCCACTACAAACCAGCGAAGCTGTTCATACCGGATCCGTTCATTCACTACGAGCCCGAGTGGGACCAATTCTGGACCGGCCGCGCGGCGGAAGAAACCAACTACTCAAACGCCGGATATTTCCTTCCCGAACTGGCCAAGGCTGGGGTCGCCGGCCATAGTGTCGCCGAGACATACTATTACGCCGCCAGACGGCCCTATCGGCCGGGTGAGGGCGGTCACGGATCGGCGAAGTTCATGCCGGTCGATGTGTCGGCGGCTTTCGAACGGAAGGTGGAAGCGTTTCTCGTATTGCGGACTGCGAATCTTGCCTACGCCACTCACGTCAAGCAGCGGCTCGAGGCCGCCGGCAGACCGTCGCGGCGTCTGCTCCATCTCGATGCCGCGGCAGCGGACGGCCTGGCGCGCGCCCGTCTGGTCGAACTGGCGGAGACGATTGGACGCAAGCACGGACTCCGGTTCGGCGAAGAGTTCAACTATCACGGGACCGCGCCGGGTGAGAAGCAATCGCGGCCGCCATGGATATCCGAACGGGAGCGGCGCCGGTGAAAAATGGCCCCGGCATGTAGCGAGCCGAGGCGGCCTCACTAACCACGGGCGTGCTGCGACGTGGCTGGTCCCCGGTAGCGAACGGACAAATGCGGTGTGTCGACTGCGCGGCCACGTGACCGTAGTCCGCTCTCCATGATGCCGCTCACCAGCAGCGTGCGCTCCACCGGGTAGGGTGCCTTTCCTGTCTCAAACATTTCCGCGACTCTATGTGCCAGGCAGGCTGAATAGGTAACGTTGGGCTCCGGCGGCGTGAAAAACTGCGTGGAGAGGATACCCGCCCGGCCCTTGAGGCGGGCGGCGAAGGTGAAATCGGTGACCACGCCCCGCAGCATCAGGAGCGTGGTTTTTAGCCCGTCGTTCCGTTCGATGAGCCACGCCGAGGGGTTGCGGGCGATCTTCCTAAGTTGGCCTGAGCCCACCAGATCCTGTGGCCGCGCGTCTTCGCGGCTCAGGCCGGCCAGCGTGTCGCTGCGCGATAGCGCCGCCACGAGCAGATCGTTTGACCATGCCCCGGCATCCGCGGCCCGCCAGACCGCGTCGCCTTCCAGCAACTCCACGCGACGCACGCCGCTTTCGCCACCCTTGCGCCGTTCGATCATGCACTGCATTCCTTCCAGCGCGTGGAAGTCGGTGTGGTCGTACCCGCCGAAACCAACCGTCAGTGCCTCCTGCACCTCTGCTCCGTACGGCACGTCCACGTCAGGCAGGCGCCAGGTGACGGGGATCGAAGACCCGGCCAGCATCGGAAAACCGAGGCGGCGCGACTGGTCCACCATCCACTTGGCCTTCTCGAAGCTGTAGGAGAGGTGCTTGTCGTTGTAGACGGGGACGGCACGGCCGTCTTTGTCGAACACCTCCACGCACTGCTTGAAAAGCTCGTAGCGAGGGTACAGCTTCTGGCCGATGTCGTTCGTAGGATAGTCGCCGTGCTCTCCGATGATGAGCACCGCGTCCACGGCGAGCCTGTCGCCGCCGCGGCGCAACGCCCCGGCGATCGTGGGGTAGACGGGGAAACCGAACTCACGGGCGCGCGCCGCGCTGAGGTCGCCCTTCGGCTTCTGGTCGACATAAAGCGACACCACTTCGAGGTCCGGCTTTCGCCAGCGGCCTTCCCATGGATAGCCCTCGATGAGCCGGTCACCGATGTGCTGGCCGTGCGAGAGGTATTCGTAGATCGTGGCGACGATGGCAACGCGCTTGGGCATCTATGTTCTCCAGAAAGTGCTCTCTTTCGGCGCCGTGTAGGACACGTTTTCAAGGTGCGGCGTCGCCATCGGCTTGTCGCGTTGATAGAGGCTTTCGACGCCGGCTGCGGTGAGACCGGTGGTCAGCAACGTTCGCTCCACCGGATAGGACGGCTTGCCAGTCAGAAACATCTTCTCCACGTTGTTCACCTGAGGCGAGAAGAAATTGGCCAAGCTGGCGTACTTCGGAGGCATGGGTAGGTACATTTGCGTGGAAAGCGGCTGCTTGCGGCCATCAATGCGCGCGGCGAAACAGAAATCGCCCACAACGCCGGGCAGGGCCACGATGGAAGACCGGAGCCCGTCGGTGTGTTCCACGACGTAGGCGTAGGGGTCGTTGGCCATCCGCTTCATCGCGTCCAGGGTGGGGAAGACATGATTGAATCCCGGGCGCGAAGGCTTCAACTGGTGACTCCGGCACATCGCCGCCTCCATCAGTTCGCGAGACCATGCGCCCTCGTCGAGTGCTTTCCAGAAGTTGTCGCCGCGGTAGGCGCGCACGCTCCGAACTCCGCTCTCTCCCCCTTTCCGCCGTTCGGTCATGCATTGCAGCGTCTCGAACGCATGGATGTCGCCGCCGTCGATCCACCCGCCGAAAACGCAAAGTGCTTCCCGCACGGGCGCGCCGTAAGGCATGTCGATCGACGGCGTGCGCCAAGTGACCGGGAGGCTCGAACCTGCCATAACCGGAAATCCGATGCGCCGGCTGGTGTCGTACATATCGCGCGCCCACTCCCATTTCCACGACAGATGCTTGTCGTTGAACAGGGGCGCACCGCGGCCGGAGGCTTCGAACACTTTCACGATTTCCCGGAAGAACTCGTAGCGCGGGTAGAGTTTCTGGCGTTTCTCGTTGTCCGGATAGTCTCCGTGCTCGCCGATGAGCAGCACCCCGTCCACGGCCAGTTTGCTTCCGCCGAGGGTCAACGCATCGGCGATGGTGGGGTAGATTTTCATCACCGGGAACTCCCGCGCGCGCGAACGGCTGAGGTCGTTCTCCTTCACTTGGTCGACCCACAACGAAACCAGATCCATTTCCGGTTTGTGGTGAGCTCCGTTCCACCCATAGCCGATCAGAAACCGGTCGCAGATGTGCTGCGCGTGGGCGTACTTGTGATAGGTGGTGGCGATGGCGGCGATCTTCGGCCGGCGCTTGGTCGATTGCTGGGCAGCAAGCAGCGCGGGCGCGGCGGCACCGGCGATCACGAGGCGGCGGCGTGTAATGGCAGGTTGTTGCATTGGATCCTGAGACGTCATGGTACTCGATTGGCGGCGCTGCGCGTCCAGCACGCGGCGAGCGAGCACACGGTCATCACTCGCTATGGCGCGACCTGGATCGGATCGTGCCGGATTTGCGATTTCTGAATCCCCTTCGCCTCAGCGACCTTTACCGTCTCCTGCATCATCCGCGGCGAGCCGGCGATGAGCACGTCCGCGTCCAACGTGTCCGGGAAGTGCTTATCGAGGACCGCGTTGATGAAGCCTGTAGCGCCGGTCCACTGATCTTGGGGCGCCGGATCCGACAACGCCGGAATATAAATGAAGTTCGAGTGTTTGGCGGCCCAGCGGCGGAACTGAGCGTCGAGGATGAGGTCGCGCCTCTGCCGCGCGCCGAAGAACAGGCACACCTTGCGCCTCTTGTGGCTCTTGGTGCGGAACCAGTGATCGAGAAGTCCGGCCAAAGGCGCGACGCCGGTGCCGCCGGCGACGAGGACGATCGCGCGGCTGGCGTCGCTTGCTCCGGTTTTGGCCAGGCTACCGATGCCGTCGCTCACCTCCAGCGAGTCTCCGGGCTTCAACTCGGTGTGGATGTAGGTCGACGTGATGCCGGGCGGCACGTCGCGATTCGGTGGAGGGCCTGCGAGTTGAACGATGATCTCGGCGACGGGCAGGCGCTTGGGGCTCGATGCGAAAGAGTACGGACGCGCCACCTCGCGATGGCTGGTTTTGTACTTCGCGTTCCAAGCTTCGACAAAAGTCTTCGGGATGCGGACCAAGGCGAACTGCCCGGCCTCGAAGCGATAGTCGCGCGGCATCCGGAGCCGGACGCGCTTGACGTTTGGCGAAAGCGATTCAACCGCGGCCACCTTTGCGGTGGCGTAGTGGCGCTGCGCCGCCAGTTGGGTAACGGATACGGCAACCAGCAGGCACGCGCGGCCGAGTATCACTGCGTCTCTCCCGATGCGTCCGTGGCAGACTGCGGACTGCCTACCGCGTCTCCGCCCAGCCAGCGATAGGCTGTGGGCATCAGTGCCAGCGAGCGGTCTTTCAGTGGAAGCGCAACGGGACCGCCCTCCTTGCCCGCGGACAGCTTGCTGGCGATCGCCACTTCGAGCGACTGGCGGAGGTCATGGCCGGAAACGAAAAGAGATGACGACGGCCGGCCCAAGTGGACCGCGTCGACGAAGGACCGGATCGAGGCAACCAGGTAATCGTCACCTTCCCGCAGTGGAGGCTTGTCGAGTACGTGCCGCCAGGGAAACGCCGGGTAGGCCGGATCTACTTCGCGGCGGGCGCCATCGCGAGCGATCTCGAAGACCCGTGGTGCGTTCCACGACCAGCGAATCGCCCCGCGTTCAGTATTCACCTGCACTCCGCTGAAGGGCTCGCGATCGGCGAAGACGCTGCACTCGATCCCGGTGGAGAGACGCCATCGGCCGTTGATCATGAGTCCCTGGTCGCTCTCCTGCGCAAGCGTCTTGGCGGGAAATCCCCATGTCTCAACCTGGGCAACGTCAGCCGAGGTAAGCAGGCGCAGTACGGCTACGTGTTGGCATCCGCCGCCGGAGATTTCGCCGCCGAATCCCATCACCGTCGCGCTGGTGATCCGGCCGTAGCGGCCTTGCCGAAGGCGTTGCGCGGCCACCTGCGTCTGCCAACGGGCGCGCTGCAGATTGCCACCGGCGAAGACGATCTTCCGGCGCGCGCAGGCGTCCACCATGGCGTCCGCGTTGGCGAGACTGGCCGCGATCGGCTTGTCGGTAGCGATGCCCTTGACGCCCGCTTCGGCGGCCGCAATAACGGCGTCGTGCATGAACTTGGTTGGTGTGATGATGGCGACGAGGTCGAGTTTCTCGGCGCGCACCATGGCTGGAGCATCCTTGAACAGAGCCCCCACCTGGAAGCGCTCGCCCACCACCTTCCGCCGCTCGTCGTTCCACTCGGCAATGGCCGCAAGTTCCGTATCCGGAAGGCGGCGGTAGACTTCGGCGAAGTACTGCCCCATTCGCCCGCATCCCACGATTCCCACGCGCAGCTTCTTGCGTCCGGCTGCCTGCTCCGGTGTAGTGAGGAGCGGTGGCTCAGGCGCCGCAGTCAGGGGCGCAGCCGCCGAGCAAAGCATGAGTGACCGCCTCGTCATTACCCTTGAAGTATACATTATTGTCCCTTTGACCATGGCGTCTTAGGACGTTCGAATACCGATCCCGGAAGTGCGTATTCGAGAGCCAACTCCACCTGCTCGACGGTAATGCCGCCCTCGAGCCCCTCGGGCCGCCGCGCGAGCGTGACTTCGAGCATGTTTTCTCCCCGGCGTGGCCGGATGCGGGTGAGCGAATAGTCGAGCCAACAGAACTCGTAGCGATGGCTCGTGCGGCGAACAGGCTCGGCTTCGAGGCTCGAGCCGTTGAGGCGGACACTGAGCGAATCCTGCCCGGTGAGATTGAGGACCTTCAAGAGCAGCCGGACCGACCGCACTCGCGCGGAGGAGCAGTCATCGGAGACATGGAGCGGAATCCGGACCGGAGCGGACGGATCGGCTTTGGCGATGACGGCGGGCAGCGGCTGATCATAGCCGAGCTTGGCGGCATCGGGTTCGCGATGCGCGACGATGTAGTGCTTGTCGCGATCGCGCACCGCGGCTGGATCGCCGATATCGGTGAGGAAAGACTTCTCGGCGTCCCGCAGCGGCCAGCGGAACCACGGCGCCACGATCAGTCCATCGGCGCCTTTGGTCCAGAAGTTGGCGATGGCCGCACGCAGCATGGCCGGAGAGGCGTGTTCTTCCTTGCGAAGATAGAACGGCTGGATGACCGGGTAGATCTCCGCGCCCGTTCCGCGCGCGGCGCTCACCAGGGACTGGAAGGGGAGGTTGGGGTCGAGTTGATGGAAGCCGTAGAACATCGGAGCCGCGTAGTCGATGTAGCGCTTGGAGATCCATTCGTCCACGTTGAGCCCAAGCGATCGGTTCAACGCGACGGAAGGAAAGACGCGCGCGCCAACGAGGCGGCCGTTCCCCTTGGC
This sequence comes from Acidobacteriota bacterium, assembly GCA_016871155.1. Taxonomy (GTDB): domain Bacteria; phylum Acidobacteriota; class Terriglobia; order Bryobacterales; family Bryobacteraceae. Next base: position 16,436 of record VFZO01000021.1, read on the forward strand.
CCGAATCATGGCCGAGATCTCGCGCACGTACTGCGTCATCGTCGCGGCGTGCCGCAGCGCCTCGTCCGGCGGAAAGTAGTGGGGGATGTAGGCGAAGTCGAGTTCGACGCCTTCCACCGGATAGCCCGCAAGTTCCTCGAGCCACGAGAAACGGAGGTCGCGCGTCGCTTTCTGGGAAAAATCGGTGTTCGATCCCTTCGGTCCGCCACCCATGCGCATGCTCACGATGAAATCGAGCCCCTTATCGTGAGCGCGATCCATGACCACTCGCAGCGGATCGAGGCCACGATCGATGAGGCTTTGCATGTTGTACCAGGCGCGCCAGGCCAGCGCACTCGTGTAGGGGCGGCTTTCCGAGAACGCGCGAACCGCCACTTTCGTACGACTGAACAGTCCGCCCGTTTCAACGCCATAGATCAGCGTGTTTACTGCGGTGCCGAGCAACTCGTCCACCGGACGCCAGGAATCCTCATCGCTCATCGGCGGGTCGAAGGAGTAGAGGTAGAAGTGGCGGGCGTCGTTGAAGTACATCGTGCGCCGCTTTTTCGGCGCCGCCGACGCACCAACCGCCGCCGCTCCCGCGAGAAACTCTCTGCGGCCGATCATCCGCGTTCGAGCACCATGCCTTCCTTCTCCAGGCGCTGCATCATCGTTCGGAACTCCGGGGTTCCGTCCGGGTCCCAATACTCGGTGTTCAGCGGCGCATCGTAGCTGAGCGTCGCCAACCGCCGCGTGTCTGGCCGGACCATGAAGATCGGTGTCCGCGTGTCGCCGAGGTTGTACATCATCGTGCCGTTCGAGAACCGTGTCTTGATGATCCATTTCGGCTGAGGCGGCAATTGCAGCTTCTTCAATCGCTCAAGCGATTCGCGATCGAGCGTGAGGCCGAGTCCGGGAGTCTCGGGCACGCGAATCAGGCCGTTGACGGGCTGGAGCCGCTCTTTGACGACATCTTCCTTCCATGATTCGGTGTCGTTGTTGAAGTGCAGATAAGCCGTCTTGCAAGCGGCCTGCATGTGGAGTGTCATTGCTCGGGTGATCGTGCCGCCCGTGTTCTGCCACGAGAACGGAGTTTCGAGCATCGCGAACAGGCCCGCGTGGCGCAGTACGTAGCCGATCTGGGAGTTGCCGAGAATATACCCGTCGGCGGCGCGATGCTGCGTCTCGAACCCAGAGCCGAGCGGCGAGTGATGGTAGAGAATCGGCAACCGGCACTTGGCGCGAAGCTCGGCGTAACCCTTGATATCGCGCTCTGGCATCGGATCCTCGAAAGCGCCCGCGATCGGATACTTCTCGATTTTCTGAAGCAGTTCGAACACGTGATCATCCGAGCCGCCCATGGTGAAGTCGTGATGGATCTTGAAGCCTTTTGGCGCCACCGCCTGCATCGCCTCCATCTGGTCGATTACGTTCTCGAACGGTGAAAGGTGATACTTCATCCACGTGTAGCCAAGACTCGCCACGTGCAGAAGCGTCGCGGCCATGCGCTTGGGATGTGTGGAGACGTGCCAGGCGGCGCACGGGACGAAGGAGCGGTGTTTAGGACCGATCAGCTTGTACACGGGTACACCCGCTGCTTTGCCCATCAGGTCATACATGGCCGTGCCGAGGGCTTTGCTCGTCTCGTCGGCCACCCATTCGAACGGGCTCGATCCGATGTACTTCTCGAGAATGTCCTTCGGTAGCGGATCTTCGTTCTCGCCGAGCCCGATGAGTTCACTGTTGGTCCGCACGACGTAGATGACGCGCCGGCTCGGGCCGTAGAAGTGCATCATCTCGTAGTTCTGGAAATCCGCCCAGGGAACCTGAATGCGATGCTCTTCGATGTCCACTACCTTCAGCCTCGGGAATGCGCTGTTGGCGCGCTCCTGTGCCCGCAGTAGCCGTGTCGATTGCGACGCCGTCAATGCGCCTAGAAATCCTCTTCTTGTCATCCGTTCCAACTCCTTCCATCCCAGCCGGCCACTCGCCGCAACAACGCCACCACATCCGCCGCGAACACCTGCAAGAGCGCTTCCCCGATCTCCGGCGTCGCGAGCGCCGGATCCCCAATGTGTCCCTGTGAAGAGACGTCGGGCATGGTCCAGGCGCGTGAGGCCGGTTGAAATGGATTGCCCCACTCGGCCTTCTCCACCGCGCGAAAATCGCCCACCAGATCCGGGCGCAGCCGCAGCATCATCGAAGTTTCCCATTGGCAGGCGTGTTCGATCTTGTGTTTCAAGCCCGGAATCGACGGCGCGGGATCGGAGCCGAGCGCCCAGTAGTTGGCAAGCAGCAGAAGCAGATCCTTGCGGTCGCGATGCGCCTGGCGGACCGCGAAGAGCACCTGCTGGCCGGGAAAGCTATTGCCGCCGTGTCCGTTCAGCAGCACGATCCGTTTGAAGCCGTGCGTGAGCACGCAGTCCACCATCGTGCGCAGCATATCGAGGTAGGCGCTGGGCGCGGCCGTCATCGTGCCGGCAAAGTCGACATGGTGGTGCGAATTGCCCAGCCACATAACGGGCGCGAACAACACGCGTTCACCCAGTTCTTCGTTCGCGCGCCGGGCGACTTCGCCCACCAGAAAGCTGTCGGTGTAGAGCGGCAAGTGCGGCCCATGCTGTTCGAGCGCCGCGATCGGCAGTACGACTGGTGTGTCGCGCGGCAGCCTGTCCACCGCGGGCCAGGAGAGTTCAGAGAGCTGCAATTGTCCTCCAGATCATCATCGAGAGTAGGTATACGCCGCTTGCAAACCGAGCGGAATCCGAAATGTCCAGAATAAAGCGAGCAACAGGCTCCAGGAAAGCAGGAAGGCCAATGAATAGGGAAGCATCAATGAGATGAGCGTTCCGGCGCCGGCATCCTTGACGTAGCGCCTCGCATACAGAACCACCAACGGAAAGAACGGCATCAGCGGGGTGATGATGTTGGTGCTCGAATCGCCCACGCGAAAAGCGGCTTGCGTCAGTTCGGGCGCCAACCCCACGGCCATCAGCATCGGAACGAAGATCGGGCTCAGCAGTGCCCACTTGGCCGAGGCTGAGCCGATGAGCAGGTTGATCGCCGCCGTCAGTAGAATCACGCCGCCGATCGTCACCTGTGCTGGAAGCTGCCACGCCTTCAATGCGTTCGCGCCTTTGATCGCGATCAGCAGTCCGATGTTCGACTGTGTGAACGCAGCCGTGAACTGCGCCGCGAAGAACGCCATCACCACGTAGTAGCTCACCGAGCTCATGCCCTTTGTCATCGCCTGCACCACATCGCGATGGCTGGTAATCGAGCCCGCCGCCCGGCCGTAAACAATGCCTGGAATCAGCAACAGGAAGAACAGCACGGGCACGATCATCCGCATCAGCGGTGCGTCCGGCGTGATGAGACCGCCCGCGGGCGAACGCAGCGGCGACCCTGCGGGTACACAGGCGAACACGACCACCGCGAATACTGCGAGCGCGGCCAGCGCGGCGGCCTGGAGTCCGCGCGATGTCGCCTCGCTCGCGGACGGCTGGGCTGGCGAATCCGGTTCGCTCTCGTATGGCAGTCCAGTCAGACGCGGCTCGATGACACGATCCGTGATCCACCAGCCGGCCGTGATCAACAGCACCGCCGACGCGCTCATGAACCACCAGTTGCAGAGCGGATTCACCTGCGCGGCCGGATCGATGATTCGCGCCGCTTGTTGCGTGAAGCCTTGCAGAAGAGGATCGAGAGCGGCGGGCAGGAAACTGGCGCTGAAGCCGCCCGTAGCTCCGGCAAACGCCGCGGCGATTCCGCTCAGAGGATGCCGTCCCGATACCGCGAAGATCGCACCACCGGCCGGAATCACAATCGCGTAACCCGGATCGCCGGCCGAATGGCTCAGCACGGCGACGAGCATTACCATCGGCGTGAGCAGGCGCTGAGAGGTGAGCCGCAGCAGCGAGCGGATCGCCGCAGCGAACAATCCGCTGTGCTCGGCCACTCCGGTCGCAAGCAGGATCACAAGCACTTGCCCGAGCGGCGGAAAATCCATGAACGTTTTCACCATGCCGGTGAGGAAGCTGGCCAGGGCCGGGCCCGTCAGTTGACTCACTACGCGGATCGGCTGGTTCGTCCGCGGGTCCCGTTCGGTGAATTCGACTGGCGCGAGAATCGCCGACGCCAGCCAGGTAATCGCGAGCACCCAGACGAAGAGAATCGCCGGGTCGGGCAAGCGGTTTCCGGCCCGTTCGATCAGATCGAGGAAGCCGCGGCCGGCCGAGCCCTTCGTTGTGGTTTTCTGGATCAGAACTCGATTCTAGCCTCGACACGGATCGTCCGTGCGCCGGTCATGGCGCCCCTCCCCGCTGTTCCTCCCGTGATGATGTTGCTGCCACCCGCTTGCGTGAGCCAAGGATGGTTGAACAGGTTGACGAATTTGCCACCCACGCGGAGCATCGCGCTTTCCCGAAACAGAAGCGGGATGTCCTTGTAGAGCGCAACGTTGTTCTGACCCAATCCCACCCAGGACTGCGGCAGGATCACGTTGTACCCCGCATCGCCGTACTGCCCGGCCCGGGGCCGCGTGAAGCAAGCCGTGTTGTAGATGGCGCCGACCGAAGGCGCGATGTTCGGATTGCAGCCCGGCACCACCGAGGCACGGATGTTGCGCCCGAGCCCGAGCGGATCCTGTCCGGCCACGAGCGGCGTGATCGGTTTCCAGGTGTCGAACCACCACCAGCCGCTCAACGCCCATCCGCCAATCGCATAGTTGGCGGCGCGAGGCACCGACGACAGGAACCGGCGGCCACGCCCGAAGGGCAGTTCGATGACGTGCGAGATGCTGAATCGCTGATCGGACCAATCGGGCTGCCGGCCGTAGTCGCGATCGCGGTTCCGCGTGTCCTCGATGAGGTCGCCGAAGTCGGTCTCGCGCCAGGGCCTGAGCACGCTGGGCAATCCGAGCTTGTGTCCCCACGAATAGAAGACTTCGAACTGCACGCCCGCCGAGAAGCGGCGCTTCAGTGACGCCTCCATGCCTTGATAGCTCATGTTGCCGCCGGCGCTCACCATGGTCACGCGGCTGAATCGCGGGAAGCGCGCACCCTGGCCCACGGCCGGGCTGATGAAGGACTGGTAGGGAAGATTCGTGCCTTTGACGCCGAGATAGGTGACGCGCAACGCGGTGTCGGGCAGGACCTCGCGCTCGATGGTCAAGTTCCAGTTGGCCGTGTAACCGAAGGGGAAGTTCTTGTCCACGCCGAGCGCCGTCTGGCCCGTGGCTCCGAATGCTTGGGGAAACGGGAAGGGAAATGCGAAGGCAGGCCGTCCGCCGCTGTAGCTGTTGCTGAAGGCTTCATCCAATGCGAAGGGCACGCGAGTCGCCATGGCGCTGCCATCCTGCGCGCAACAGGCGCCGCCGCCCGCCTCCCACGATGGCGGCACCGAGAAGAATCCGACGCTGCCGCGAACCACCGATTTCGAAACGAACCCGGGGCGATACGCAAATCCCACGCGCGGGAACCAATGGAACTGCGGGCGGTTCCGAAGGCGGAGCGGGAAGCCCGCTTCGGCCGCGGTCAGGATCGGAATCGAACTCGGGAACGCAGGGCTGACCAGCTTGCGCGACGATTCGAGCGGAACCACCAGACTGCCAGTGGCCGGATCGAAGTTCGACATCATGTAGTTCTTCTCGTACGCCAATCCGTTGTGTTCGAACCGCAGGCCCAATTCGAGATTCAACCGCTGGGTGACGCGCCAGTTGTCCTGGAAGTAGACACCGCCCCAGATTTGCTCGCGATAGGGGCGCGGCGTAACACCGGCCCGCGCCGCGTTGTCTGGAACGCCGATCAGGAAATCGCCATAAGGATGACCGGTAAAGCGGCCCGTGAAGTCGAAGCGGCCCGCCGTTGCTTGGCCCCACTTGATGGTCTGGTTGTACGCTGGCCGCAGGTCGCCGCCCATCTTGAAGCTGTGCGCACCCTTCACCCACGAGAGGTTGTCGGTGATGTTGCGCGTGTCGACACGGTAGTCATACCCGCCGGTGAAACCGAAGTCGAAGCCAGTGGAAAACCCGGGAATGTTGATGACGGGTAGACTCGCTGACGTAGTTGGGTCGAGCGAGGGGAGCCACGTGAAGCCGAGCGAGCGCAGAAGGGCCAGCCCGTTGCCCTTGAACTGATCCGAGAATCCGCTCGGAAACGGCGTGTTCGGATCGGTCGCCTCGAGCTCGTCCTTACGCTCGATACCGGCGCGGAATTCGTTCACGATGTTCGGGCGTATCACGCGCGTCCAGTAGACGCGCTGGCTATTGCTCGGCCAGTTGTTGCCGAGCCACCAGAAGTTGTAGCCGCTGCGATCGTTGGTGGAGTAGGCGCGCCGCCAGGTGGAAGCCCACCCGATACGATCCTTTGACGTCAACTGGTGGTCGAGCTTGACCGAGAAGTTGGATCCGGTCGACGAGCCTGTTGGCACGCCGAGTTCGCGGATGAAGTTCGGTCCGTCGTTGGCGGGGTTCTGCGAAGGGAAGTTGGTGGCAGGCAGCAGCTTCAGGAAGTTCGCCGAGACGCCGCTGATCGAGGACGCTGGAATCCGGTTGCCGGGGAAGGGCGTGCCTGTCGATGGGTCGACGAGGGTCCCGGTCCGGAATCTGCCGACGGGCAGAAACGAGAAATCGCCGGTGCGCATTCGTTCCGGCGCGATCGTCACGGGGCTTCCACCCTGCGCGTAGGTCACTTGGTTGAGCCAGTAGCGATCGATGTAGAAGAACGTCTTGTCGCGCCCGTTGTAGAGTTTCGGAATCCGCACCGGACCCGAGACTGACCAGAGTTGGTCGCGGTTGGTGGGATAGCCGCGGCCTCGCACCCGATTGTTCGGGCCCAGCGCATTCATGGCGGGATTGCCTAACTGCATCAGGAACTTCCCGTGCAGCGCGTTGGTTCCGCTCTGCGTGGCGAAGTCCATGACCATCGGCGTCGCATACTCGGCGGAGTTGCCGCTGGTGAGCACCTTCACCTCTTGCAGGGTTTCGACGTTCAGAAAGAAATTGTTCATTTCGACGCCGTCGACGGTCGTCTTGTTCTGCGCCGCTGTAGTGCCGACTCCCTGGAATCCCTGGAACGACGGCGACAGTGCGCCGCCCGTCGCGACGTACACATTCGAGATCTGCGGCAGATAGTTGTTGTTGATCGCCTTTCGGTTGAAGTGCCCGCTGTTGAGTTGGCCCGAGTCCGTGGTGATCACCGGCGCCTGGCCGGTGATCTCCACCTGCTGGGTCAAGTCACCGATCGTGAGCGGCACGTCGATGCGGAGCGTCTGCCTCGTTTCGAGCACAATCTGCGCCTGCCGGTGCGTCCGGAATCCGGCAAACTCCAGGGTCAGTGTATACGTGCCCTCGGTCATCTTGTCGATCTCGTAGTATCCGCGAGCATCGGTTGTTGCGGCGCCCGCGAGGCCAGTGCCGTCATTGCGGGCCGTTGCCTTGGCACCGGCCACCGGAGCCCCAGAGGGATCGGTCACGGTTCCCACGATCTTCGATAGTGGCGATTGTGCAAGCGCAGCAGGCGCCGCGCAGAGAAGCGCCATCGATAGCAAAAGGTTCGTGTTCGACATTGACCACCTCACGCCCGCAGATCCCGGCTCGAAGGCCGGAGAGAATACTTGTATACACTTGCCCCAGCAGGATGTCAAGTTTTTCAACGGAACCAGTCGTAATTCAAGCCGAGCGAGCGGTCGGCGAGAGGCAACTCCACCTTCGCGCCTCCGCGCTTGGAAGATTCCTTCGCCGCGATCTCCACTTCAAGCGCCATGGCCACGCGCCGGCCGGAGTTCTTCGGCTCATCCATGCGGCCGTCCATGCAGGCGATGACATCGTCGATGCTGTATACGGAGTGGTAGGGGAGCACGAACTGCGGGGCAGGCCAAGGGCATTCCACACGCTGCATGCCGGCGGGAGTGTCGAGGTCCACGAAAAGGCGCCATTGCCCGGAGAAGACGATCTCTCCTTTCGTTCCCGTCAGGCGGACGCCGGGGCCTCCGCTCCGAAAATGAATGACGAGCCCTTCCCGAGTGACGGCCATGGCTTGGCCGACGAACTCATCGCTACCGCCTTCACGCCTCGGTTTGTCGCCCGTGGCGGCGACCCAGTCGATCGTACCGTCCACGAAATAGGCCCAGTTCTGATGCTGCGCGCCCGGGTTTCTGGTGTCGATCGAGACCAGATCTCCGATCACGCCTTTCTTCACCAGTTCCTTGGCCTTGCCGAACGACGGATGGGTGGTGGAGATGGCGCCCGCGCTGAGTGGGATCTTGCGGTCCGCGCAGGCGTTCACCATCGCATCGGCTTCGGCGAGAGTGTGGCACATTGGCTTCTCGGCTACGATTCCCTTGGCGCCCATCTCCGCCGCCTTCACCGTGAGGAATGAACGGCCCTTGGCGTTGGTGCACACGGCGACGATGTCCAGCCGCTCTTTCTTCATCATCTCGAGGGCGTCGGAATAGAGAGCCTTGATCCCGAAGTACTCGCCAAACACGGCCAGTCGCTTGGGGTCGCGTTCGGCGCCAGCCACGAGTTCGACATCCGGGCGCGCGTGCAGAGCGCCGGAGTAAGATTGCGGCAGCCCCTCCTCGCCGGGATGGTCATGATGGTAGCGGCGGCGCGTCAAGTCGAGTTTCGGCGTAGGGCGATTGACGTCGTCGATGTTGAACCGGTCGCCCACACGTTCGGCGAGATCGTAGAGCAGTCCGGTCCAGCCGAGGCCGATCACGCCGGCACGGTATTTCTTTCTCGGCGTCTGCGCGCCGGCCGGCGTTTGCGCTGCCATCATCGCTGGAGCCAGAGAGGCGGTAAGTAAGTCGCGTCTATTCATGAGAGGTCTCCTATTGCGCGGAACTGCCTGAGGCTGGCCCAAGGTCCGGGTCTTGCCCGCGGTGGAAGTTTTTGCCCATCTTGTATTTGACTTCGAGTTCCACGTCGCGGAGCTTTACGGCGGGAACGATGCCGGGGTCGCGGCGCTTGAGTGTCACTTCAAACCGATTGGCTCCGGTCACCGGCCAGTCCGCCTGATTGAGACGCCAGAGGTACCAATAACCGAAAACACGGTATCGGGGCGAGACCATTTTGTATGTTTCGTTGATGCGGCGATTACCAGCCGGGTCGAGAAGCCTTCCGTTGAATCGGAACTCGTAGCGGTCGAGTTCGGTGGTGTCGGTGAGGCGGACGCGGAGCAGCACTTCATGCAGGCGTTCCACTTTGGCCCAGCGCGCCGGATCGTCGGCGACGGGAAAATGGACTGCAGCACGGACGCCTTCGGTGAGCGTGACCGGCAACTGCATTTTCAAGCCGGGCTCCAACCCTTCGGCGGGGTTCTGATGGCGATGGCTTGCCGTTGGAATGGAGTAGAATTTGTCCTTTGGCGCCATCACGTCGGGGTGCGGAATCTCCCGGAGAATCTCGTAGAAACTCGCCTGGTAAGGCCAGCGGTTGAACCAGTGAGAAAGATAGAGACCGTCGACGCCCTGCGCCCAGTAGTTGCAGGCGGCTGCGCGGATCATTTCGATCGGGGCCTGGCCCATTCGATCGGAGTCGACGTCGCTTTGCAACGTGGGGCGAATTCTTGTTGCCGATCCTTTGGCCGCGGCAACGAAGGCGCGTACGTCGAACGTCGCGTCAATCAGTTCGGGCCCCCCGAAGATTTGCGGCACGACCACGTCGACGAGCCCGCGGCGGATCCACTCCTTCACGTCGAGCCCCACTGACCAGCAGCCCTCGATACTCCCTGGAACGCGGACAACCAACTCGCGGTTGGCGCCGCTCTTGCGAACAGCGCGATGGACCTCAGCAATCCACTCGGTCATGATCTTGCGGCCCTCGTTGATCTCGTCGGGCCGAAAGTAGTGGGTTCCGTAGTTGAGCTGAAGCTCGAACCCGTCCACCGGGTACCGGGTCAGCGTTTCTTCGATCAGTGCGAAGCGCTCACGCCTTGCTTCAGGTTGCTTGAAGTCCAGAAGGTGCAGCGAGCCCTTGGGGAACGACGGGTCGACGCCGCCGCGCGCGCCGATTTCGAGGTGGCGATTGCGAAGCCGGAAGTGCGAGGTGCGTACGTCGTTCTCGCTACCGCTACCTAATTGAACGAGCAACGTGGGGTAGAGCAGCATGCCCTTCTGATGAGCGCGGTCACACACTACGCGGAGGGGATCGTGGCCGGAGTCGATGAGCATACGCGCGTTCTGATGGGCGCGACGGAAGATCGTATGGGGCCACTTCTCGACGCGATGACCCCAGAGCTCGCCCACCTTGGTGTCGTGCAACATGGTCCGGCCGTCCCCCAGCCCGAACATGATGGCCTGCACCGGCGTGCCGACCAGTTCGTCGACGGCCGCTTCGTACTCTTCCTTCTGCATGGGCGGCTCATACATGTAGATGAGCGGGTGGCGGCCATCGTGATAGAACATGATCTTCGGCCGCTGGCGTGCCCCGTTAGAACGCGCTTCGGGCGTCTGCGCCATGGCTACCGGCAGCGCGCCAGCGGCTCCTGCCGCGGTCCGGTGAATGAAGGATCTGCGTTTCATGTTCTGCGCGCCTTGTATACAATCGGTCCATATAGTTGTACCATGACTGATTATGTTCGAAATCAAGCGCGCACATTCGTTCGCCATTGCCTCGACGTTTGCCGTACTCGCCGGATGCGGACCGGGCGGAGGCGATGGATGGAAGTCAAAGAACGCTGAGGTGATCGCGGCGCAAAAGCTGACGCTGCGGGAGCGCGCGATCCCGCCCACAGGCGTGGATCTCCGCTTGGACGGCGGCAAGGTGTACGACTCGATGGACGTTCCTCTGATCAATCTTGCCGACGGGGTGACGGCTCGGGTGGCCTGGGGCAGCGGAGCCTTGCTCGAACAACTCGAAATGAAGCCAGGCGCAGTGTATCCGGAACTGGCAATGACCGGTGAGGTGATTACCGTGGTGGAGAAAGGCGAGGCGACTGCCACCGTGGATGGTAAGGCGATCGAGCTTCGCAAGAACTCAATCCTCTATCTCACCGAAGGCATGAAGCGAACACTGAAAGCCGGCGCCGCAGGGTTTCAGGCGTTGGATGTTTTCTCGCCTGTCAGAGCGGATCACCTTGCGCTGGCGGGTGGTAAGATCCCGGGCGCGGAGGGAGGGAAGTTCCCTGACCAGGGCATCCAGCCGTCTCTCACTCCGGCAGTCGCTTACAACCTCGAAGAGTTGCAGTTGACGCCTCTTACGCCCGTGCAGGAAGGCAATTCCTACAAGCGGCATGGCGCGAGTGCTCGCCTCGTGTGGGGCCGCAACGCGATGCTCAGTCTGCTGCGCATGGATCCCGGCGCAACGTTTGCGCACCACACTCATCCCGAAGAGCAGTTGATGATCGCCCTGCGCGGCGCTCTGACGCAGGGAGTGATGGATGGCAAGTCTCCCATGGACGGCGTGAAACGGAGCATCAACTTCCTGCCCAGCCAGATGGTGCACTCGGCGGTGATGAGCGAGTTCGGAGCCGACGCCATGGACATCTTCTGGCCCGTCCGCAAAGACTACATTGAGCGCCAGGAAAAGCAATTGTCGTTGTATCGCGAGGTCATCGCGCCGGAGGCGAGGCCGGTAAAACTGGCGGAGGGTTTCACATTCTCCGAGGGGCCCACTTGGATTTCGGGCAGGCTCTATTTCTCCGACATGTTTTTCAAAGATCCGAAGAACGGCGATTGGACTGGAAGCCCGGCGCAGAGCCGAACCATCGTCATGGAGCCCGGCGGAAAGTACAGGGAACTGGCCAAGGGCATGCAAACCAATGGGACCATTGCTTCACGCACGGGCAACCTGCTGGTCTGCGATATGTTCGGACATCGCGTGATCGAGGTGGATAAGACCACGGGCAAAGTCCTGCGGACGGTGCTCGACAAGGTGAATGGGAAACCGATCGACGGCCCGAATGACCTGGTGATGGATGCCAAGGGCGGCATCTACGTCACCGATCCGCAATTCACGCCGGAAAAGGAAAAGAACCAGCCGGGCAAGCAGGTCTACTACGTGGCTCCGGATGGCGCGGCCAAGGTAGTGATCCCGGCGGGCGAGTATGCGATGCCCAACGGCATCGAAGTCTCACCGGATGGCAAGACGCTTTATGTGAACAATACCTGGTTTGCGCCCGGAGAGAACTTCCTCTGGGCTTATGACATCCAGCCGGATGGATCGCTCACGGGCAAACGCAAGTTCGCGATGCTGAACTTGACCCCCGAGGTTCTGAGCGCGGCGGAACCGGCCAACCGCTTCGACTCCCGGGCGGACGGGATGGCCGTCGACACAGACGGGCGCGTCTACGTGGCGACGCTCTCAGGCGCGCAAGTCTTCGACAAGACGGGAACCTACGTGGGAACCATCTGGTTTCCGCAGTATCCGGTGAGTTGCGCCTTCGGAGGCAAGAATCTGGACGAGCTGTACTGCGTGGCTGAATCGTCGGCCTGGAAGATTCAGACCCGCGTGAAGGGATTCCGGCATCCGGGTGGATTGAACTGAGAGCCGTGTTGAACCGCCGCGCGTTTGCCTCTTCCTTACTGGCCGCCGGCGGCATGCCCGCTGCCCGCCGGCGAATCCGCGTGGGCGCGATGGCCGTGGGCGAGTATACGTTCTGGGGCATCTGGGCGGACATCCTCTCGCCGAAAGGCAAGCTCGGCGGCGGACTGCTCGGAATGGACATCACCCACTGCTGGGACGTGAATCCGAAGGCATCCGCGGAGTTCGCCCGAAAGTTCGACTGCACGCCCGTGGCGAATTACGATGGCATGGTTGGAAAGGTGGATGCTGTGGCGTTTGGGGGACTGTACGAAGCGCCGTGGCAGCACCTGCTCGCCCACCCCTACATCGACGCCGGCATCCCCACCTACCTGAACCGGCCGTTCGCCTACCGGTTGCGCGACATCGACGGGCTTCTGGATCTGGCAGCCAAGCGCGGCACGCGTGTGATGGCCACCAGCGTTCAGGAACACTACGCGCAAGCGTCCTACTTGCGCGACCGCCTTTCCCGTGTAGGCACGATCAAGGCGGTTCACGGCACTGGATGGAGCGACGAATTTCCGGGCCATTTCCACATCCAGTGGTTCGTTCCGAAAGCTCTGGGCTACGAAGTGGAAAAGGTGGGGCTGGTGGCTGACGACGAGCGCAAGGCCACCTATCTTCAGGAGACGATGTTGTTCCGGAGCCGCGGCGAACAGCCGCCTTTCGTCGCTTCGCTCACCGCCGCCACCGGGCATCACTACCTGTACGTGAACGTGATCGGCGACCGCGGGCAGGAGCAGATCACGATGGACCGCAGCCCTGATGCGAGAGAGACGCTGTACACCTACTTCGCGCCCCAGCTTTTCGATATGCAGCGCGTGTTCGAGGGCGCCGAGTATGAGCCAGCCGAGGCGACCCGGGCGAAGACGCGGAACTTTTTGGCGGGATACTATTCGCACCTGGAACGGGGCGGCCAAATGGTGGCCGTGAGCAGTGTGCCGGGCGACTGGTCGCCGCGGCACATGAAGCCCAACTGGATAGACGAGACCATGTTCAAGAGGTGAACGGCCGAAGCCGTCATGTTCCGGCTCGATCGAGGAACTCGTTCGGCTTTTCAAAGATGCCGATCATGATGCATCCCTCGGTTGAATGGGCCGTATGGACCGAGCCGGCATCGCGCCAAACGAAGTTGCCCTGACTGCAGTGTCCTTCGGCGTCGGCGAGAGTCCCCTCGAGCACCCAGATCTGCTCCACGCCGGCATGGCGATGGGCCGGCAATCGCGCTCCCGGCGCCAGCCGGAAGAGCGCCGTGAATGCTTCTCCACCTGGGTCGCGCCAGAGGATCTTCATCTCGACGCCGGGGAACTCCGTTGACGACCAGGGGATGGCCGGGACGTCGAGATAGTGAGAGCAGGGTTTCGCTGGAGCGTTGGCGCCGTGCATCAAGCCGGGTAACCGCACACGCGCAGCAATACCTCCTGCGTCATCAGATCGTGCTCGGCGGAGTAGGAAGGCTTGGCCCCTTCGCGAATGACCTTCGCCATCTCGAGCATGTCCGGGGCGAACGGCGGACGCCGATCCGGAGGAAACCTGTGCTCCTTGCGGCCCGCCGGATAAGGTCCCACGGCGTCCTTGAGATGGCTCACCATCTTGTAGGGACCGAACGGGCGCACGCTCATGAGGCCGTTGGTACCGGTGATTTCGATCGTGCGGTACTCGCCGCCGAACGGATTCGTGGCCCCAACGAAGATCTCGGCGATCGCATGCTCGTACTCGAGAATGCCGATCGTATTGTCGGCAAGGGTGTCGTTGAAAGCGCCGTGATGCCAAAGGCGCCCGGTCACGCTCTTGGGCTTTCCAAGAAGCGCCGTGGCGCCGTCAATCAGGTGGCAACCGAGTTCGAACATCATGCCCCCGCGGAAGGCTGCCAACTCGACGCGCGATCCGGCCGGCATCGGCTTGTCGATCACGGCTCGAAAATGTTGCACCCTGCCGAGCCATCCTTGGCGCGCCGCCTCGATCGCCGCCTGCATGGCGGGTTGGTACCGCCACTGATAGCCCATCTGGACAACAAGCTTCTTGCGGGAAGCTTCCGCCACCAGTTCGCGGAACTTGGCGAGGTCGTCACCGGGGGCCTTGTCGATGTGCACGAACTTGCCGGCGTCGATAGCGCGCCGGGAGTACAAGAGGTTCTCCTGGACGCGCGATTCGACCGCGATGAACTCAATGGAGCCATCGAGAACCTCCTGCTCAGACAGCCACCGGACGCCCTCGAGCGCCTTGTGGGTGCGCGGGACGCGCGAGTCGGGTTCGCAGACCCCCACCAAATCGAACTCGGGCAAAGTGCGCAGAGCTTCCACTTTTCCCATCGCATGCGCATGGCCCACACCATAGACGGCAGCGCGAATGGGCTTTGTTTTCGCCGAACCTGCCGCGGCGGCGGCCATCGAGAGCGCGCGCCTGGTCAACATTCGAGCCTTCCGGGAGAAGAATCCAGATACGTCACGACCGCGATTGCACCACTCGATGCATTCGTGTATGCTTGCAGCCGGTCACAAGGAGGAGTGCGAAACATGCCGAGGTGGACGCGAAGGTCACTCGAGATTTTCGCTGCTTGTCTGGCGATCACACAGCCAGTCATGCCGCAATCGATGCAAGGATCGATCACCGGGACGGCCGTCGATCCGGCCGGGGCAGGTGTTCCCAACGCCAAAATTACGGCGACCAATCAGCGCACCAGCTTCACTCGCACCGCCGTCGCCAACGAAAGCGGTGTGTACGAATTCCCTAACCTGGATCCCAGCGAGTACTCGCTCAAAGCCGAAGCTTCCGGATTCAAGACGTACACCAACAAAGGCGTTCGCCTGGCCAATCGCGAATCGCTTCGCATTGAGATTCGCCTCGAAATCGGCGACGTGGCACAGGAAATAACGGTTCAGGGCGAGACGCCCATTGTCCGGACCGAGGATGCCAAGCTCGATTCGGGGATGACACGCGAGTTCCTCGACATGAGGCCCACCAATTCCGCCCATGGTTTCGGACTGACGGCGATCGAGGCGACGCGAACCCTGCCGGGCGTCTATTACTCGCGCGTCTTCGGCGATGACGGCACCGGCGTCATGATCACCGGTGCGCGCTCCAACCAGACATCGGTGAACGTGATGGGAGTCAAGCAGGTACAGTTTCAGACATACAACGCCGCGCTATCCGCCATGGAGGAGGTGAAGGTCGAGCGCTTCAATACGCCCGCCGAGTACCTGAGCCCGGCGACGGTGGAGATGACGCTACGCGGGGGAACGCGCGACATCCACGGCGAGTTGGGTGTCGATCTCCGGAACCAGCGTCTGGTGGCGGGGAACTTCTTCAATCCCCGGCCGCCCGTGGGGGTGCCAGACTACGTCGGGTACTTCAACGTGGGCGGGCCCGTATACATTCCCAAGCCTCACCGACAGCGGAATCGATCGTTCTTCTTCCTGGCGTTCGAACGGAACAAGCGGCTGAACTTCGAGGGCGCCGGCTTCTTCAGTGTCCCTACGGCCACCATGCGGAACGGCGATTTCAACACGCTCCGCATCGGCGCCAATTCTGCCAATCCGAACGACCCGCTCACGGGCCAGCCGTTCCCGAACCGCGTGATTCCCGCCAGCCGTGTCAGCCCGGTTTCGCGAAACATTCTCAACCTCTATCCGCAAGCAAACACCGCCGATCCGAACATCCCGGTCGCCAACCACCTGGGCAAACTGCAAACGATCAACAGCCCGCGCGTGCTGTCGATCCGCGGCGATCATAACCTCACCGCCAAGCAGACGCTCACCGGAACCTTTACGCAGTACCTGAGAGACTCCGCGCAGGTGCCGACCGGCGGCATGACCGGTGTCTACCTGCAGAAGGATCCTCTCCGCGTGCGAAGCGGCTCCATCGCGTGGACCTATGCGCTCAATCCGAATTCCGTGAACGAGTTTCGCGGCGGCGTGACGCGCTTTTTTCAAGGCCGCCAGACCGCTGCGCTCGGCTTCTCCGGACGCGGCAAGGACTGGCTGACTCAGATGGGAATCCAGGGGCTCGAGAACGCCCCCGATGGTCTGGCGATGCCCCGGCTGACGATTCGCGAACTCTCGAGCACCGCAAGTATCGGAATCGCGCAATCGGTGGCGGCCCGTACGTACTACACGATCATCGACAACTTCAGCTTTCTCACCCGGAATCACACGGTGAAGGCGGGAGTCCACGCCCATTTCTACCAACGCAACACGCTCGGGATTCCGGACTCCGCCTATGGCAACATGAATTTCACGGGCCGCTTCAGCAGCGTTGGATTCGCCGATTTCCTCCTTGGCGTTCCGGACACCACCGACGTCTCCTCACCTCGAACCACGGTGACCGGGCGCTACCAGGATTTCGGCCTTTACATCCAGGACAAGTGGAACATCTCGCCGAAGCTAACCTTTACCTACGGGCTGCGGAACGATGTTTGGACCGTGCCGAACGACGGCCACGGGCTCTACTTCAACTTCGACCCGCGCACCGGATCGGTTGTACTGCCGGATAGCTCGATCCGCGCAAGCGTGAATCCGCGCTGGCCCTCCAACATCCCTCTCGTCACGGCCGATCAAGCCAACTATCCATCGAAGCTCCGGCGGCTGTCGCGCATGAACCTCGCGCCCCGGTTCGGGCTTGCCTACCGGCCCTTCGGCGGCAAGACCGTAGCTCGCGCCGGATTCGGAGTCTATCGAACGGGCCTCAGCTTTGACTCGCTGACTCCTTTCACCGAAGGTCCATTCTCACTGGCGCAGACGTTCCGCAACGAGTACAACGCACAAACGCAGCAGTTCCTGTTCCAGTTCCCGCGCGCGGTTCCGGCTGCGCCGAGCGGACCGGCGGTCGCCGCGCCCGGATCGATCTCGTTCAGCGCCATCAATCCAGACGCCAGCCGGATCCCCTACACCGCGCAGTGGAGTCTGACCGTGGATCAGCAGGTGATGAAGGATACACGCGTCAGCATGAGCTATCTGGGCTCGAAGGTGACGAACCTCATGTTCGGCCGGAACATCAATGTACCGTTGCCGAGCACCACTCCGTTCACGCAAAGCCGCCGTCCATACCCGCTCTTCAACGTCATCAACTGGTACGAGAACGGCGGCAACCAGAGCTACCATTCGATGGAGACAATGCTCTACCGGCGCTTCTCGCGCGGTTTCCAGTTCGAAGGTGGATGGATCTGGACCAACTGCCTCAACGATGTCGAGGATTCCGGATCCGATCTCGGGCCAGTGATTCGCAACCCGTTCTTCCGCGAGAAAGGCCCGCAGGAATCCGTCGTCAAGCACTCAGTCAAGGGCACATTCGTGCTGGAGTTTCCGTTCGGGCGCGGACGCGCGTTGCTCTCCAACGCGCCCAAGGCCTTGGACGCGATTGTGGGGGGCTGGTCCACCGCCAACTCGTTCGAGTTTCGGACCGGCGATTGGGCGACGCCTTCCTTTAGTGGACGCGACATCAGCGGCACGGGAATCGTGACTGGCGTGCCGGACCGCATCTGCGACGGCAATATCGATGGTCCGAAGAACTTCCGGAACGTCGTCGCCAATTTGAGCTGCTTCGCCATTCCGGCGGTGAACTCCGGACGCTTTGGAAACTCCGGTCGCGGTATTATCGTGGGCGCGAACAACAAATTCTGGAACAGCAGCTTGTTCAAGGAAGTCCGCTTCCTCGAGCGGATGCGATTGCGCATCGGCATCCAGAGCCAGACCACGTTCAACTGGCTGAGCCTCGGAACTCCCGCAAGCGACATCACGACGCCGAACGGAATGCGTGCCACAGGATCGGCCAAAGGGACCCCCGCGGGCCGTGTGCTGGAGTTTGTCGGAAGGATTTCGTTTTGATCACTCGAAGGAGCTTGCTGGCCGCGAGCGCGCTCGCCCCCGCCGCGGCAAAAAAAAGAGACCGCCGCCTCATCATCAACTGGGATCAGATGAACATGTGGGCGTTGCAACTCACGTATGCGCATCGCGGCAAAACGCCCGAGCCGAACTCGGTCAAGGGCATGCTCGAAGCAATCGCGGACGAGCACGCCAAGGCGAACATCGATTGCGTCGTCCAGTGCGTTTTCGCGTTGCCGCGCGGCACGGTTGGGCCCGGTTTCCGGAGCTTCCACCGCGAGAACACCCTCGACTTCAAGCCTTACGGTGAGCCGACCGGCATAAAAGAACTCGAACAGGCGGGCGGGGACTGGATCCAGATCCTGCTCGAGCGATGCCACTCGCGTGGCGTCGAGTACCTCGCCGGGCTCCGCATGAATGATCGCCATGGCGGGTCGGCGTCCGGGGTGTGGGCGCGCGCGCATCAGGATTGGATGATCGACGGGATCGCCGGCGGCATGGACTACAAGCACCAAGGAGTCCGGCAGGCAGTTCTCGACTTCACGAAGGAGTTCCTCGATCGCTATGACGTGGACGGCATCGAACTCGACTGGATGCGATGGTGCCACATGTTCAAGCCATCGGAAGCGGAAGCCAGCGCGCCCATCCTGAACGGGTTCATGGCGGAGATGCGGCGAATTCTCGATGAAGTGGGCCGCAAGCGCGGACGGCGGTTGATCCTCGGCGCGCGGGTTCCTCAAACGCTCGAAGAGTGCCGGATGTTGGGCTACGACGTGCGAACGTGGGCGCGGCGCGCACTCACCGATTTTCTGTGCCCCTCCGATTTCTTCCACACGGACTTCAATATCCGCATGGAAGATTTCGCCGCCATCACGAAGGGGACCCGGTGCAAGCTCTTTCCGTCGCTGCACCCCTGGATCGCCCGCGGAAATGACTTCCACGTTCACACCGCGGAGAGCTATCGCGCCGCTGCCAACAACTACTACGCCTGCGGCGCCGACGGAATTTCGCTCTACAACTATCAGTATCATTGGCGCACCGACATCGCTCCGGAGACCGAATGGCCGCGAGCCCTCGGTTACGTTTCCAGCCTTGGGGAAAAGAAGTCGATCCGGACCCGGGACAGGCGGTATCTGTTCCATCCGATCTGGCCCAAAGGCGCCCCGACGGGCGCCAGCAACTACCAGTTGATCGGGATCGAGGAAGGCAAGCAATCCGGCTCAACGCGCATCCGAGTGGCCGAGGAACCTCGCATGCCAATGGAACTGGAGTTTAAGGTCACGGGAATGTCCACCGCCAATGAGTTGGAGATCTCGCTGAACGGCCGCGCGATTCCGACGGGGAAGGTCTCGCGAGAATTCGTTTCCGCTGGACAAACGGCCAAGCAGGGCCGCGTGCTGCCTCCGTTTTATCGCTATCGAGCGCCGTTCTCCGCGCCGGAAGCTCGCTTCGGCGACAACGAATTCGCTGTGCGGCTGACGGCCGGTGGTCCGGGGCAAGCCGTCATCGTCCAGGAAATCGAAGTGATCGCCCGTGCCGCGAGTTAACGGGATGTCCCTACACGCCTGGCTTCTGAAACGAGCCGCACTGGCGGCGCTCCTGCTCATGCAGTTCCACGGCCAGGGAAGCGCGAGTGAGTTCGGCGCGGTGGAGCATCGCCGGCGGACCATTTATCACTCGCCCCAAATGCCCGGGTTCACCAGTTGGGTGGGCGCATGGACCATGCCCGACGGCGATCTGATGGTCAGTTTCACGCAGGCGACCGGGCCGGTGACAGGCCGGCCACAGGCCCCGGCCGATGTACGCCGCAAGTTGAACTGGCCTCCGGACGGCCAACCCGGTTACGACATGACGGGGCTCGATCTGCGCAATGTGCATCTCCGCTCCACCGATGGCGGAAACACCTGGATGCAGGTCAGCGCCGATCCCTTCCGATCCTGCATGAACGGGGTCACCGGCGAGGCACAGACGGCTTTGACCGACGGAACGATCCTGCGTGGCGTCTGGGGATTCTACCTGCCCTACGATGCCGCATTGCCGAAGACGGGCTACCTGGAACGTTCCACCGATGGCTCTCGAACATGGGGCAAGCCGGAAGTGCTGATGGATCCGGCGAAGTATTCCGCCTGGCCGAAACGCATCCGTCAACTTCGCGATGGGAGGCTGATCGTTCTCGGTGGCGTGGCTTCCGCGCCAGCCAACAGCCTCACCCGTCACGGCTATGACGATCTGGTTCGTCCCTTCTTGCTCGTTTCGAGCGACAAGGGTCGGACCTGGACGGGGCCCATCGAGGTAGTGCCGGAAGAGCATCGCAAAGGCTGGGGAGGCGAGGAGTTCGACGCCGCTGAACTGCCCAACGGCAACCTTCTTTGTGTTTTCCGCCGCCTTCCTGCCGGCGCTAAGAAAGAAGTTCGCTGGCAGGGAATGCTGGAGAAGTCGGGAGACACCTGGGTTCCTTCCAGCGCCGGTCCGGCCCCGTTTCCCCACAGCGGACACCCGGACCTGCTGGCTACTCGCGAGGGGATCGTGCTGCATCTGGCCACCAGCGGAATTCACTGGACGGGCGACGCGGGCAAGTCATGGCACAAGTTGGAACTGCCAGGCACTTCCTACTATCCGCGCGGCGTTCAGGCCGCCGATGGAAACATCCACGTGGTTGGCCATACCGGCAGCGACGACCCGTACGGCAAAGTCGACCAGTCGATCGTGATGGATTCGTTCCGCCTGATTCGGCGTGGCGTCCCCACGCAGAATCACGCCAATGCGGACCTGCATCTGCTGGTGGATGACACCGGACTCGAACGCGTGACGGGATTGCAGCGGATGATCAATCGCCCCAGGAAACACCCGGTGCCCGTGCTCCAGGCAGACAAGCCCTGGGAAGGAGACCGCGCGCAAGCCTGGGGCAGTGTAATCGTGGAGCCGGATGGCCGCTTCCGGATGTGGTACTTCGCTTTCAACACCGAGCGGCGACCGGACGAACTGGACCGGGGCGGCTACGCCTACGCCGAGAGCCGCGATGGAATTCACTGGACCAAACCCAACCTGGGCGTGGTGGAGTTCCGTGGCAGCAAGAACAACAACCTGTTCTACACGTGCTCCCCGGACGGCCGCAATCTGGTGGACGAGGAACTCGCCCGTCGCAACCTCGGCCTGCCCGCGCTGGACGAAGACGGCCGGCCGATCGGCGTCATCAACAACCTCGACGGGTTAACGGTGGTGCGGGATGACGACGACCCGGACCCCAGCCGCCGGTACAAGTTGATCGCCAACATGCAGGATCACCGCATGTGGGCCTACGCCTACCGGGACCGCTATCCCAATGTCACCGACGCCGACATGAAACAGGCGCGGCAGGTCATTGGGCAGTACATGGACACCAGCCCCGACGGGATTCACTGGGCCCGAAAGCCGCGGCGCATCTCGCATGGCGCGAGCGGCGACTACATGATGGTCACTAGGGACTATCGCAACGGGCAATGGTGGCTCAACGAACGAAGCGCGGCCGGCCGCGGCGGACGTAACGCGGCGCTGCGCGTGGGCAAGACGCTCGAACGGTGGTCCCCTCCGGAGCTGATTTTCGACAACGGACCCGACAGCGAAAACGGCAAGATCTGGCAATGGCATGGAGGCATCACGCCATTCAACTATGGGCGATGGAACCTCGGGCTTCTCGAACGTTGGCCCGATCAGTTACACGGGGCCACCTGCGAGTTGGTGAGCCAGGCCGAAGGCACAAGCTGGCAGCGCGTCATGCCCGGTACGCCGATTCTCGACGTGGGCTCGGAAGGGGAATTCGATCGGGTTCTGAGCTATCCCACGCACAATCCGCCGATTCGATGGGGTGACCAGATCCTGATCTACTACACGGGTGCGGGCGTGAGAACGAACCCGCGGAAGGGAGTGCCCATGGCGATCGGCTTGATGACTCTGGGCCGCGATCGTTTCGCCGGCCTGGCCAACTGGCGCGCCAAGGAGCCGGGTCTGATCGTGACCAAGCCCCAAACACTGCGCAAGCCGGGGCTGCTGATCAACGCCGAATTAACCGAAGGCGCTCCCCTTCGAGTTGCCGTGCTGACGCCGGACGGAAAGGAGCTCGCCGGGTTCGGATTGGCGGACTCGCGGATGGAGCCCCTCGCCAACGGCATCGAGCATCGGGTTGGATGGGGGCACGGCCGGGACCTGGCGGAACTGCGGGGCAGGGAAGTGAAACTGATGATCGAGGTGAAGGGCGCCATCGTCTACGCCTACCGCTGGGAGTAATTGGAAGCGGCTGGTGATCCTACGGCAGCTCTTGGACGGGAGTACCCCGCTTGTCGCCGATCGAATTGGCGATGTAGACCGGCCGGCCGCCCGGCGCGTGGTATATCTTCGCCGGGTCGATTCCCAGCGCCTTGTAGATGGTGGCGAACAAGTCGCCCTGCGTCACCATGCGCGTTGCCACGTGGCCGGCCGTCGCATCGCTCGACCCCACGACGGAACCGCCGCGGATTCCTCCGCCGCCGATCAGCAATGACCAGCAGTTGGCCCAGTGATCGCGCCCGCCCTCGGGATTGATGTCCGGCGTTCTGCCGAACTCGCCCATCACCACCACGACCGTCGTCTTGAGCAGGCCGCGCTCGTCGAGATCGTTCACCAACACCGAGAGCGCCTGATCGAGTTTCGGAGCCAGATCCCGGCGCAGGATCTCATCGTTCTTGAAATGCGTGTCCCACTCGCTATGCTCATAGCCCTCGGCGGTGACGAACCGGCAACCGGCCTCCACCAGACGCCGCGCCAGCAGCATCGACTGGCCGAATCGCGACCGGCCATAGGCATCGCGGTCCTTGGGTGACTCCAGCGTCAGGTCGAAAGTGCGGACACACTTTGCGAAGTGCTCCAACTTTGATCAGTTTGCCCTGTTTGGTTCCGGCTACGCCGGGTTAGGATTAGGTTGACAACCGAATAGATTTTCCAGATTTTCCCGTGGGTGCCGCAGCCCGCCATCGGCATCAAGCAGTGTATCGCCGACGCTCGCGTCCGATTGCCGCGCATTCTCGCGCACCACGGGCTCGGCCTGAAAGGCAATGCCCAGACCGGCGAGGCGGATGCCACCTGCCCGTCCAAAATCTCGCCCGATACTTCGCCTCTCACCTGCGCCGCCGCGGATTTCCAGTTCGCTCTCGTAGCGATAGCGATCCCCAGCCGCTCCTGGATCTGCCGCCCGAAGTAGGGTGGTTGCCTAGCTAGCCCGCCTCGCGGTCGCGAATGCCGATGAGATACAGGATGCCGTCGAGCCCGATCGTCGACAGCGATTGCCGCGCATTCTCGCGCACCACGGGCTTGGCGTGAAAGGCAATGCCCAGCCCCGCGAGGCCAATCATCGGCAGGTCATTCGCCCCGTCGCCCACGGCGATACACTGCTCAAGGCCAATGCCTTCGCGTTCGGCAATCTCGCGCAGCCGCCGCGCCTTCACCTGCCCGTCCACAATCTCGCCCGACACCTCGCCGGTCACTGCACCGTCGCGGATTTCCAGTTCGTTCGCGTAGAGATAATCGATCCCCAGCCGTTCCTGGATTTGCCGCCCGAAGTAGGTGAATCCGCCCGACAGAATCCCGGTCTTGTAGCCCAGCGACTTCAGCGTGGCAATCAACCGGCCGGCGCCGTCCATCATGGGGATGCGCGCGGAGACACGGTCCAGTGCTTCCACCGGAAGGCCTTTCAGCAGACGCACGCGCTCGCGGAAGGCGGACGGGAAGTCGAGCTCCCCGCGCATCGCCGCCGCCGTGATTTTCGCCACGCGGTCACCCACGCCCGCTTCCTTGGCCAACTCGTCGATGACTTCCACTTGAATCAGCGTCGAGTCCATGTCGAACACCACCACGCGGCGGTTGCGGCGATAGATGTCATCGCGCTGGAAGGCGATGTCGATCTCGTGTTCGTGCGTCAGATTCATGAATGCCGCGCGCATGGCCGCCTCGTCGGCCGGGTCGCCGCTCACCGTGAACTCTACACACGCGCGGCTGGAAGGCGTGGTGGTGGTGTTCAGTGCGGGCCGGCCCGATAGCCGTTCAATCTTCTCGATATTGAGCTGTTGTCCAGCGATCACCTCTGCCACTGCCGCCAGATGCTCGCCGTACAGCGCCGGCCCGAGCACAGTCACCACTGAGCGCCGCCGCGATTGCCAGTTCACCCACGCGGCGTAATCATCCGGTGACGACACGCTGAAGTGCACCTGTACGTTCAGCGCATGCGCCTTCAGCAGCAACTGCGCCATCAGGGATGACGACCGCTGCTCAGAGGTCAACTCCACCAAGATGCCCAGCGCGAGCGCGTTGTGGATCACGGCTTGACCGATGTCCAGAATGCGCACGCCGTGCTCGGCGAGAATCCCGGTTAAGGCGTGCGTGAGTCCGGGCTTGTCGGGTCCGGTGATTTGAATAAGGAGTACGCCGGCTTCGGCGGTAAGAGGCATGAACCTCTAGTTTCGCTCATCAGAAGTGGATACTGAACTCCGCCGTGGTCGAAAGCCACTGATCGGATGTGCGCACGGCGGGAATCGGCCCCAAAGGGTCTCCGTCGGTGCGACCCCGATACCTGCGGGTGGTGAAGCCGAGGCGGAACATTTGGGCGCGATCCAAGGCGAAGCTGGCGCCCACCAGCCCGTAGTAACCCCAGCCGCTGCGCGCGGCGCACACCGGGCAATCGATCCGAAAGTCGGAATTGCCAAACGGCTGGCGAATGCGCTCGCGGTAGGTCATCCAGGCGCCGCCGCCGCCAGCGGAAAGTTGTACCCGGTTGGAGGCCAGCGGAATCACCGCGCGCCCGCCCATGGGCACGAAGAACTGATAATCCTTGATGCGCAGGTCGCCGAACAGACTCTCATAAAAGTCGCGCACCGAAGCCGCGTGAAAGACGCTTTCGAATCCGAAATCAGCCTGGAAATTCTTCATGAAGCGGTAGCCGTAGTTGACCCGCAGGGCTGGGCTGGTGGCGAGGCCGCGCAGGTCTCCGCGCGGAACGCTGCCGCCTCCGCCCAAGGCGAACGAATGCCGGCGGTATCCGGCGTTACCCACACTGAACTGCCCATACGCGTCGGGGCCCATCGCCGCCGCCAACATCCACACACACGTCACCCAAGATCCCGT
>VFZO01000022.1 GCA_016871155.1 Acidobacteriota bacterium
CGCGGTTTGTTGCGCGGCGGCCGTGTGGTCGGCCTCATCGGCGAACTGAAGGCCAAGAAGCGGATTCCGTTTTGGTTGGAGGCGGTGCGCGACCGCGGGCTGCTCGGTGGTTTGCGACTTTTGATTATCGGAAATCTCGACGGCCCGTCCGCGGCCATCCTCGAAGATCCGGCAATCGCCCCGCGCAGCCTGCGCCTGCCCTTTTGTCCACCGGACGAATTGGCGGGTCTCTATGCCGCCTGCGATTTTGTCGCGCTGCCTTCGATGTATGAAGGCATGCCAAACGTTTTGCTGGAAGCGATGGCGTGCGGAGTTGTTCCCATCGCGTCCGACGCGGGCGGAATGCGCGATGTTCTTGCCGACGGCGAGAACGGGTTTCTGTTCGCCGCCGAATCCCGTGAGGCCGCCGGAGAGGCCACGGCTTGCGCACTGTCCCTGGACGACGCATCGCTGCGCGCGATGTCCGTCCGCGTGCGCGCCAGTGTTGAAGCCGGGTACAGCCTGGATCGGGAAATCGAAGCCTTGCTGACCCTGTTCCGGGCCGCGCGCCCGTGATTCTCTACCATGCGCCGGGCGCCGGTTTGGGCCACCTGACCCGCGCGCTG
Organism: Acidobacteriota bacterium; assembly: GCA_016871155.1. Taxonomy (GTDB): domain Bacteria; phylum Acidobacteriota; class Terriglobia; order Bryobacterales; family Bryobacteraceae. Next base: position 606 of record VFZO01000022.1, read on the forward strand.
GCCATTTGCCTTCCACTGCGGGATGCGGGCATCGATGCACGGATCGTCACGAACTCGCCGTTCGCAATGGGCCTGGCCGCACTCGCACGCTGCCCGATTCTTCACGGTTCCGGCGCAGCCGTCGCCTCTCTCCCGGCAAGCCTGCTGATCACCGACACGTTTCCGCTCAAGGGCACCGGTCATCCTACGGTGCACATCGCCCGGCGGACCAAGCTGCTGTTCGACCTCAGCGGCGCTTTGGCTGTCATCGAAGCTGAGCCGTTGGCGCTGGCGGGCGCCGTGCGATTGCCGGGGCCCATCCGCCTGCCTCCACTGCGAATCGGTCCTCCGCCCATGAACGTCCAAGGGAAGACTCTGGTTGTGCATAGCGGGGTACGGGAAGAGTTGGATACGCTGTGTGCGCTCGCGGAGCCGCCGCTTCAGGTCATCTCACCATGGAACGAACCGCAGTACTACCCGGCCGAAAACCTCTACGCCGATGCCCGCCGTGTGATTACCGGCGCCGGCTACAACGCGATGGCCGGAATGCTCTGGTACCGCGGCAAGCACACCGCTGTCCCGTTCGAACGCCGCTATGACGACCAACACGCGCGCCTGCGCGAGTTCTTCACCGAGCCCGTGGACGGAACGCCGGTCGCCGTCGAGACCATTATTGACGTTTGGCGTACTTGCCGATCAGCGCGTCCGTAAGTTCCACGCCGAATCCGGGTTTCTCCGGCGGATAAAGAAAGCCGTTTGAGAATCGCGGCGACATGGCTTCCATGATTTCGTTGCCCTTCTCTCCGACACCGAAGCTCTCGGCCAGCTCGCAATGTGCCGTGGCGAGAATCAGATGAAGGCCATAGAGCGAACCGCCCCGGTGGGGAATCAACGGCAGTTGGTGGGCGCTCGCCAATGCCGCGATCTTTCGGAGTTCGGTCAAACCGCCGCTCCAGGTTATGTCCGGCTGCAGGATATGCGCGGCTTTTCGCGCGATCAGATTTTCAAAGCCGTAGCGGGTGTATTCGTGTTCGCCGCTCGCGATTCGCGTGGACTGCACACGCGCGCACAACTGCGCGTAGCCCGCCATGTCGTCCGGTTGCAACGGCTCCTCAATGAACATGAGGCGCGACGGCGCCAGGCGATCCGCCATCTCCAGCGTGTAGGGAACGTTCCACCGGCACAGCACATCGATCATCAATTCGCTGTCCGCGCCAACGGCCTTCCGCGCGGCCTCCACCTGATCCACTGTTTTCTTCATTCCCTCCTTCCCTTCGTGCGGGGCCGATGCCACGGCGAGCTTGAAGTTCCGGATGCCGTTCTTTACGCCGGTCTCGACGTTGTTGCTGGTCAGGTAGACGGCCACCTTGTCTTTTGTCGCACCGCCCAACAGCTTGTAGACCGGCTTCCCGGCCGCCTTGCCGGCCAGGTCCCACAGCGCCAAGTCGATACCGCTGATCGCTTGAATCGCGACGCCCTTTCGTCCGTAGAAAATCGACGAGGAGTACATCTGCTCCCAGAGCAATTCGATGTTGGCTGGGTCCGCCTTCAGTAACAAGTCTTTCAGATGGGTTTCGATCACATGGACTGCCGCGGAACCGCCGCCGCCTAAGCCGTATCCCGCCAGTCCTCCGGTGGTCTTGACTTCCACCAGAATTGAGCCAGCCAGTTGTGAGAACGGACCGAACCAGCGCATCCGCGCTGGGTCGTGATCGCCGCTAAAATTCGCCGTGCCGAAACACGCGGCGGGCAGCAACGGCATCACCCACGCCCTCACAGAATCGATTTTCTGCGCCGGTTGCGCGGCCAGCGGCATGGCGAGGAGAGCGCGCCTGGAGAGCCTCATTTCCCAACGGCCTCCCACAATAGTTTCAACGTCCGCTTGCCGGCATCGTCGAGCTTGAATCGTGTGGCCACCGCCCCGACGTCTCCGTTCCGAGGTCCTCGCACCACATGGTTCTTGAATACTCCTCGAAGAACCAACAGGTACTTCAGACCTTCGATGCCGTACTGCTCGAACTCCGGGACGAACACGGCCGCCTTCGCGAATGCCGCCGCCGCTTCGCGTTCGCGCTTCTTCTCCCACAGGTCGAAGGCTCGCGCGTACAGATCGGCCGGTCCGGCCGCCGGCATGGAGCCGGAGGCGCCGCGCACAAGCTCGTCGATCATCGTCTTGCCGTGCGCGCCCGTGAAGACGCCGAGCCCTGGCGCCTTGCTCTGAAATTCGCTGATCCGGGGAAGCGTCAGGCCGGCTTCGTCCTTCACGAAACGAACCACCGGCACCGCTTTGTTCAGGTCGATCACATCGTCTACAGTTATCTTGCCGACGGCCTGCAGGAAGAACGGCAGGTTCACGCCGGCGCTGACTCTTCGGAAAAAGTCCACAAGGCCGACGCCGGTCGGAGGCAGCGAAATCAAAGCGTGCGCGCCATGCTCCGCCGCGTGTTTGGCCAGTTTCACGCTGATGTCAGGATCGTCGGATTGAACACCAATCACCATCGTGATCCGCTTCCCGCGTCCGGCCGCGAGCAGCGCCTCCGCTCCGCGCAGCCGCTCCTCTGGGGTCAGCGACCAGAACTCGCTGGCCAACTGTGGCCATGCCACGCCATGGGCGCCGATGCGCGCCAGAAATTCGATTTGCTTGCCGAGCGTTGGAGCGTCCAGCGATCCATCGTCGTGAAACGGCGTTTGCGCAATGGGAAAGATCCCGCGGAAAGCGGGTGTGCCGGCGGCGAACAGGGAAGGAGCCGCGAATAGGGCGCGTCGGGAAAGTGTCATTTGGGGAGTCTCTTCAATATTTCTCGGGCAAACGGGGAGCCCTTCTCCACGTGGGTCATGATCACCGCAGTCAGGCGCTTCCCGGGATGGATGTAGAGGTAGGTCCCGAACGCGCCGCCGTGTCCGAAGGCGCCGTCCTCCAACAGTTGCCAACCGATACCGTAGTTCGCGGATAGCGTGCCGGTCTGCTTCCTTGTCATCTCTGCGCGCGATTTCTCATTAAGCAGGCGCGGGTAGGCGCGCGCGAACTGCAACAGATCGGCAGCGTTTGATTCGACACCGCCCGGAACGAGCACGAAACGCCCCTTATACTGGGCGGTGGTCATGCCTGCCGGATCGAACACGGTGCGTTTGGCGAACTGGTCGAACGGAGTGCCACTCACGATCTCCGCGATGCGCCCGGCCACGCAGAACGAGGCGCCGCCGTACTGATACCGCGCGCCCGGCTCATAGGCGAGTGGCGTCTTCACAATCCGGTCCACCGACTCGCTCAAAAGCTGGTTCGGGTTGCGAATCATTCGCATCTGTTCGCCCGGCGCGTTGTTTCCGAAGATTCCGGAGGTGTGGGAAAGAAGCTGCCGAATGGTCGAGGAATGCTCGAATGCCGGAAGATACTTCGCAACTCTCTCGTCAAGCGAAAGCCGTCCCTGCTCGACTAGGGTCATGATCGCCGTCGCAGCAATTGGCTTCGATGTCGAAGCAAGGGCATACACATCGTCGCGGTTCGCTCCGGCGGCGCGCTCATAGACGATCTTGCCGTTCTGCTCGATCAGCACAACCGCGTGCGGAATCTCTTTTCGCTCAAACGCCGCGCGAATATAGACGTCGACATCCGCGAAGGCGGAGGCGATCAGCAGGAGAAACGTCACAACAGAGATAATACCCCTCATGCGAAGAATTGTGCTGATGCCGTTCGCCGCCGTCGCCGCCGCCCATGAGCCGGCGATTCTGCCGCAGCCTCCGGCGTTCAACGGACCCGGCATCGTGTTTGGCTACGCCACCAATCTGTGGCGCGTGGGAACGGGCGGCGGCAACGCGGTCCGGCTCACGGCGGGTGCGGAGGCGGGGAGCTATTCGTGCCTTTCTCCAGATAGCAAGACAATCGCCTTGGTGATGGAACCTGTTCAGAAGAATCCCAAGAAACCGTCGGTTGAGCCGGTGGATCCGGACTACGCAAAATGATTCATTACGATCCTCACAAATGGACCGATCACTTCTTCGATGTCCGCGGTTCGCTGGTGCGCGAGATCAGCGGACGCGTTGCGCTCTGCGTGGCGTGGGCCGCCGCCGTCGTCGCCGTGCACAAGCATGTACTTCCCGTGGGAATGCCTTCCACGCTTCACACGCTGATGGGCGTCGCGATGGGAATGCTGCTGGTATTCCGTACCAGCTCCAGCTACGAACGTTTTTGGGAGGGCCGGAAACTATGGGGCGGCATCGTCAATGAAACGCGAAATCTCGTACGCGGCGCATCGATTCACATGGCTTCGGACAGGGAACTACTGACGCGCCTGACGCGCTGGACCTGTGCTTTTCCGTGGGCGTCCATGAACGGATTGCGCGGCGTAGACGGTTTGGGACCGCAAGCGCACGAACTTCCACCCGGTCAGGCCGCTGAGGCCATCGCCGCGCAGCACACGCCGATGGCTGTTGCTCTAAGAATGACCGAATGCCTTCGCGAAGCGCGTGAAAAAGGGCTGATCTCCGACATCGTGTTCGTGGCGCTAGACGCCAATGTGCAGCAGTTGGTGGACTATCTCGGCGGCTGCGAGCGGATTCGCAAAACGCCAATGCCGTTCGCCTATGCCGTGCACCTGCGGCGCGCCTTGGTGCTCTACACCTTCTCGCTGCCGTTCGCGCTCGTTGAAAGCTACGGTTGGACGACCGTCGTCGACGTGCTTCTGCTTGCCTACACGTTTTTCGGCATCGAGGAGATCGGCGTGGAGATTGAAGGTCCGTTCGGCCACGACGACAACGACCTCCCGCTGGAGGATATTTGCGAGACCATCCATAAGAATCTCTACGCCATGGCCGGCGTGGAGCGACAGCCGCGTGAGGCCCTGCCGGAAGGCTTGTAGTCCATGTATCCATCCCTGCGCTGGCTGATGATCGGCTTGGTCTTCCTCGCCACGCTCATCAATTTCATTGACAGGCAGACGGTCGCCACGCTCGCGCCCATCATTACCAAGGAACTCAACCTCACCAATACGGAGTACGCGGCGATCGCCTCGTGGTTCCTTGCCGCATACTCGGCCAGCCATGCCCTTTCCGGACGGCTCTACGACCGGGTCGGGCTCAAGAACGGTTTCGCGTTCTCCATCACGCTGTGGTCTATCGCCGCCATGGCCCACGCCGCGGCGCGCTCGGCAGGCGCGCTCAGCGCTTTCCGCTTTCTGCTCGGCCTCGGCGAGGCGGGCAACTGGCCAGGTGCCGCCAAGGTATGCACGGAGTGGTTCTCGGTGAAGGAGCGCGCCTTCGCCATGTCGATCTTCAACAGCGGCGCGGCGCTCGGCAACGTAATCGCGGCGCCGCTCATCGTGCTACTACAGCAGTCCTTCGGGTGGCAGGCCACGTTCTTAATCACCGGCTCCCTCGGATTCGTTTGGCTCCTGTTGTGGCTTTGGATTTATCAGCCGCCGGCGAGCCATCGCTGGCTGCGCCCCGAACAACGGGCCGTATTCCAAGCGCCGGCGCCGCGTGCGGCGCGCACTCCGTGGCGAAGCCTCATGCGCCACCCGCCTGTTTGGGGAATCGTTCTGGCGCGCTTTTTCACTGATCCGGTTTGGTGGCTGTACCTGAACTGGCTGCCGTTGTACCTGACTCGCGTTCACGGGCTCGATCTCAAGACAGTGGCCGGTTTTACAGTCATTCCGTTTCTGGTCTCCGACGTGGGCAGCCTGTCCGGCGGCGGCTTGGCCGCCGTGCTGCTCGGCCGCGGCTGGACCGTAAATGCCACGCGAAAAACGCTTATCGTGATCGGTGCGCTCTGCATGGCCTGCGGCTGCGGCGTGATCTTCTCCCGGAACGTCTACGAAGCGTTGGCCTGGATGTCGGCCGCCACGTTCGGCTTCCAGTTCTGGGTCAACAACGTGCAAACGCTGCCGTCCGACTACTTCGCGCCGGAGTCCGTCGGAAGCGTAGCCGGCATGGGTGGACTCGGCGCGGGTCTGGGCGCGCTGCTTTTTACAATGTCCACCGGTTGGCTGGTGGATCACTTTGGCTACGGGCCCGTATTGGCGATCTGCGCTGTCCTGCCGCTCATCGGAACCGCGCTGCTGTTCGCGCTCGGCGGCCGTGTCCAGCAACGCAGCGAAGGATAGGCACCCCGGTCGCACAGGCCCAGCCATTCGAGCATCGGCACTCCCACATACCGGCCGGCAAGGAAGTTCTCCAGCAGCGCGCCCCCGCCGCCCTTATATCCGTCCGCGTGGAAGACCACCGCCGCATGAATCCCCAGATGCAGCGCCGCCGCGAACGACCACGCGATGGCGGCCATCTCCTCCCCGCCGTCGCCGCCGGGTGTTCCGCGCCGCGCCGGTTCCTGCACCGCCAGGTGGCCCGCTTCATGAAGCAAGTCCCCCGCGTACAGCCAGCGCTCCGTGTCGATCATGATCGCACCGCCCTCGATACGCAAGCCCGGCACGAAACCGTCCGCCACAGCGCCATACCGCACACCGATGCCGATCGATTCCAGAAACGCGATCATGCGTCTTTGCGCATCGACAGGCATTTGATCCAAGATACAAGAGAGCCGCATGACCCCCGCCGCCTTCCTGTTTTTGCTAGCCGCCGACGTGTTCCCGCATGCCCGTCACGGCGAGCTGAACTTAAAGTGCACCTTCTGCCATTCCGCGGCGGAGACGAAGGAGCGCGCGTCGTTCCCCGAATGGAGCCGCTGCAAGACCTGCCACTTGGAAAAGACGGAAGTGAAGTTTCCGACGCGGCGGACCTACCGCCTGCCGGATTTCGTATTCTTCAGCCACACGCGCCACGCTGCCGCGAAGGTGGAGTGCGCCGGCTGTCACGGCGAGGTAAAGGTACAGCCAATGCCGGAAAAGAAGGCGGTCACCAGCATGGCGGCTTGTGTCAATTGCCATCGCGAGGCAAAGGCCACCATCGTTTGTACGGCGTGTCACGAACTCGGACAGTAGCTACCGCTGCCGGTCGCCGGCCTGCCGCGTCCAAAGCCGCGAGTTCATGCCATAGCTCTTGGGAGTCCCGCCCGGTATTTGCGCGGAAATTGTTCCACCGAACAAGTATTTGCTCCATCCCCGGCTCCCCTTAGCCTTCGTGCCGCTCGAATCCGGGTACAGCGGCCTGCGCAGAACATTCGGAAGCGCGAACTCAGTGGTTCCAACCAGCCCGCTTTTTGCCACAGGCCGGGTGGAAGTGTCTGAGCGGAAACGGCGATTCCCGCGCCAAAGGAAACAAATGCGCCAGGCCTGAACCGGATCAATTCCAGCCCCGCTTCAACTTTTTTTCGTTTGTCTGCGTCATGCTCAATAGAGAGTACCCGAGCCTTGATCTTTCGTGAGGTGGAAGACCGCGATCTGATCTTAAAGGCGCGCCAGGGGGATGTGGACGCCTACAACCTGCTGGTTTCGCGCTGGGAGAAGCGTGTTTTCAACTACATACTGAAGCTGGTCCGGAACCGGGAGGATGCACTGGACCTGTGCCAGGACGCGTTCCTAAAGGCCTACCAGAACCTCAAGAAGCTCGACGACCCGTCCAAGTTCGCCGGGTGGCTCTTCCGCATCGCCCACAACGAAGCGTATTCGCTGTTAAGAAAACGGAAACCCGAGGACGGTATCGACACCGCGCTCCTGGACGCCGCCCCAATGGGTGGCCACATGCAGCCGGTCGAAACCGCTCTGGCGGTCGAATCCGCCATGACCCGGCTCTCGCCCGAACAGCGCGAGGCCGTGGTTTTGAAAGTGTATCAAGGCTTCAAATTTGAAGAGATGGCGGAGATTCTCGATATCCCGCTGTCCACCGTGAAATCGCGCCTCTACACGGCGCTGGACCTGCTGAAAGACGCATTGGCCCCAACCGGAGTCTCCCATGCCCGTAACGCCTGACCAATTGAAAGACTACATCTTCGGCGAATTGAACGCCGCTGAACGCCGCGATGTGGAGGCCGCCCTGGCCTCCGACGCCGCTCTGCGCGACGAATACGCCCGCCTGCAGATCACGCAAACCGCCCTTATGACCGTGCACGAAGAGGAGATCCCGCGCCGCATCGCCTTCGTCTCCGACAAAGTCTTCGAGCCGAAATGGTGGCAGGTTTGGATGAATTCCGGCCCTCGCATGGCCTTCGCCTCGGCGGCGCTGCTGGCCGGCGCCATCGTGTTTCATGCTGTGAATCAACCGGTTCCGGCCGCTGCGCCCGCCTTTGACCAGGCGCAATTGGAACAGCGAATCGCCGAAGGCGTAGCCCGCTCGCTGCCCGCGGCGCTGGAGCAGGTGGAACAGCGGCACCGGATGCAATTAGCCTCCGCCATGCAAGCCGCGGAAGGTAAATACCAGCGCCTGCGCCAGGACGACGTGTTGGCGATGGAAGCCGCCTACTCGCTGTGGCGCGAAAAGCAGGCCGCGCAGTATGTGGCGGCCGTGGAACGTCAGCGGAGCGCAATGCAATGAGAATCTTCTGCCTGTTGCTCGCCTCTACTTTGTTCGCCACGCCGGTGAACCGGGCGTTAATCTCCGGCGTCGAGGTGTCGATGAATAAGCGCATTGAGGCGCTGTGGCCGGGCGAACCCTATCTGCTGCTGGGCCACACCCACGGCGTTTATCTGGATGGGTTCGGTTGTGTTTTCACCACCCGCGTCAATTTGGCGGAGGGTCCCGGCGTAAGCCCGTTCCGTCCCCAGATTCCAGAGGCCGAGAAGGCCGCCCTGCGGAAGAAAAAGCTGGAGCGTCTTCCAATGCTGCGCGGCGCCATGCACGACATGATGATCGCCGCCGCCGGCGTCATGGACCCGCTGCCGGCCTGTGAAAAAATCGTTCTATCCATTCTGCTGTTTCACATGCCGCATGAGGATACCCGCGAACTGCCCACGCAAATCGTGATGGAGTCCACCCGCCAAAATCTCCAAATGGCGCTGACCGGCCAGAAGGAAAAGGCTATCGCCGGCATCCAGGTGAAGCAGTTCTGATGCGCCTGGGCGAAATTCTCGTCGCCAAGGGCCTGCTCCAGACCGGCGATCTGGATCGCGCGCTGGAATTGCAAAAGGAGCGCGGCGACAAGATCGGCAAAATTCTCGTCGATCTCGGCTTCGTCGCCCAGCGCGACGTGCTCGCTGGCTTAAGTGCGCAGTTGCAGGTGCCGCTGGTTCCCATCGACGCCGCAAATTTCTCCGCGCCGGAGACCGAGGCGCTCTCCGCGCGGTTTCTCCGGCAGAGCCGCTGCTTGCCTCTCGGCGTGGGGGAGAACGGTTTGACCCTGGCCATGGCCGATCCGCTCGATTTCGAAACCATCGCCGCCGTGCGAGGCTTCACGGGTCTGCGTGTCGCGCCGGTTCTCGCCGCCGAGAACGAAATCCTGGAGGCCATCGACAAGCACTACGGCGAATCCGCCCGCGCTGACGCCGGTACAAGCTTCGAAGACGGCGCGGCCGGCAACGAAGACCTGGAGCACTTGCGTGACATGGCCAGCGAAGCGCCGGTCATCCGCATGGTGAACGCCACCATCGCGTCGGCCGTCGAAAAGCGCGCCAGCGATATTCACATTGAGCCATTCGAAAAGATCTTTCGCATCCGGTTCCGCATCGACGGCGTGCTCTATGAGCAGGACCCGCCGCCCCGCGAAATGAAGGCCGCGCTTATCAGCCGGGTGAAGCTGATGGCCAAGCTCAACATCGCCGAGCGCCGTCTTCCGCAGGACGGCCGCATCAAGGTCAAGACCCTCGGCCGGGAAGTCGACTTGCGCGTCTCCACGTTGCCCACTCTCTACGGCGAAAGCGTCGTCATGCGCCTGCTCGACCGTTCCGCGGGCGACCAGTTTTACGATCTCCGCCGCCTGGGTTTCACCGACAAAATGCTGGACCGGATGGAGCACTACACGCAGCTTCCGCACGGCATCATGTTTGTCACCGGGCCCACTGGAAGCGGCAAGTCCACTACGCTCTACTCCGCGCTAAAGCGCATCAACGGCACGGAGCGCAAGATCATCACGATCGAGGATCCCGTCGAGTACCAGATGGACGGCATCAATCAGATCCACGTGAATCCGCAGATCGGATTGACCTTCGCCTCCGGTTTGCGGCACATTGTCCGGCAGGATCCCGACGTGATCATGGTCGGCGAGGTGCGAGACCGTGAAACCGCCGACGTCGCGATTCGTTCCGCGCTCACCGGCCACTTCGTGTTTTCCACGCTCCACACCAACGATGCTCCCAGTGCAATCACGCGCTTGACCGACATGGGCGTGGAGAACTACCTGATCTCATCCTCAGTCGTCAGCATCCTCGCGCAGCGCCTGGTCCGGAAAATCTGCCCGCACTGCAAGGTGCCCGGCCCAAGGCGCGTCCGGCCGGAAGGCGAGGAGATCTCCACCTGGCGCGGCTCCGGCTGCTCCCATTGCTTCGGCTCCGGCTACACGGGGCGCGTCGGCATTTTTGAATTGATGGAGCTAAACGACGAGATTCGCCGCCTCATTGTCCGTAACGAAGACGCCACCGTTCTTACCGCCGCGGCCAAGAACAACGGCATGCGGACGCTGCGAGAGGACGGCTGGAACAAGGTGGCGGAAGGGGTCACCACGCCTGAGGAGGTCCTGCGGGTCACGCAGGAGTTCTAAGGCATGGCATCGGCGTTCCACTTTAGGGCGGTGAACTCGGAAGGCAAGGTCCGTACGGGAACGCTGTCCGGTGAGAACGACAAGGAAATTGCCCGCGAGCTTCGCAAACAGGGACTCACGCCGGTTTATGTTGGCCTTGAGAAGAAGCGCGGCCTGGAGATCAAGCTGCCCGATTTCGGCGGCTCCCGGAAGAAAGACGTTCTCTTCTTCACCACCGAACTGACGACGCTGTTGAACTCCGGAATCCCGGTCGATCGCGCCCTGCAGATTTCCACGGAGCTCACGGAAAAGCCACAGTTCCGCATGGTCGTGCTGGACGTGCTGCGCGTGCTTAAGGGAGGCCGCTCTCTGGCCGACGCCATGGCCACGCATCCGGAGTACTTTGGCGACCTGTACGTGAACATGGTGCGCGCCGGTGAGGCCTCCGGCTCGTTGGGCGTCGTCTTCGAAAGGCTCAGCGAGTTCGAGAAAACGCGCGACGAACTGCGCAGCTACATTATTTCTTCCATGGTGTACCCGGTTCTACTCAGCCTTGTGGGCGTCGGCAGCGTCTTTGTACTGATGAACTTCGTCGTACCGCGATTCGCGCAGGTGTTCGATCAGGGCAACATCCCCATGCCCTTGCCTACGAAGATCATGATCGAAGCCAGCAAGGCGACCCAAGCCTATGCCCCCATCGTCATCGGGCTCTTGATCGCCGGACTGCTGGCGCTCCAGGCTTATATCCGCACTCCAGATGGCCGGCTCTGGTGGGATCGCGCGCGGTTGAAAATCCCGCTTCTGGGCGATGCGCTGCGCAAGGCCGAAACGGCGCGTTTCGCCCGCGCCATGGGCACGCTGATCTCGAACTCCGTGCCGCTTGTCCAGTCGCTCGGCATCGCGGGGGCCATCATGAACAACCGGATTATGTCCGGTGCGCTGGACGCCGTGTCCATGGGGGTGAAGCGCGGCGAAGGAATCTCGGCACCTCTCAAGCGCACCGGCGTTTTTCCACCGCTGGCCGCCCACCTGTTAAGCGTCGGGGAGGAGACCGGCAAGCTCGACCTGATGTTCCTGCGCATGGCCGACGTTTATGAGGCCGACACGCGTGCCGCCATCCGCCGTTTCACATCCCTGTTTGAGCCGCTCATTATCCTCGTCATGGGCGTTATCATTGGCGCGTTGGTGATCAGTTTGCTGCTCGCCATCTCGTCCATCAACGAAGTCGCAGTTTAATGGAGTAATCGCTATGATTCGTCCAGTCACTCAACGCCGCCGCCGCTTGCAGGCCGGCCTCACGCTCATCGAAATGCTGGTCGTGGTTACCATCATCGCCGTCTTCGCCGCGGTGGTGGGTCCGCGCATGCTGCGCCGTGCCGACGTGGCCAAACAGACCGCCGCCCGCCAGCAGATTCAGTCGTTCAGCACCGCGCTGGGCGCCTACAAGCTGGACACCTCGTTGTTCCCCACCACCGAGCAGGGTTTGAACGCGCTCCGAACCAAGCCCGAGGGCGTGAATGGATGGCAGGGCCCCTACCTGCCTCAGGAAATCCCCACCGATCCCTGGAGCCGCCCGTTCGTCTATAAATATCCCGGCGAACATGGCGATGAGCCAGACATTATCAGCCTGGGCGCCGACGGTCAGCCCGGCGGTACCGATATCGCCGAAGATATCGTCTCCTGGAAGTCGAAGTAGCCGCTGTGTCCCTGCGGCGCGCCAGACAATCCGGCGTCACGTTGATGGAGATGCTCATCGTCGTCACCATCATCGGCGTCATGGTTGGCGTCGCGTTCCCCTCCATCACCGCCGGCCTGGAAACCCTCCGGCTGCGTTCGGCCAGCGATTCGATCGTCAGCTCCTTGAATTCCGCCTTGAACTTGGCGGATCGCAGGCAAACCCCGGTCGAGATCCGGATCGACAAGGAAGCCAACCGGCTCACCATGGCCAGCGCCGTTCCCGGCTATCAACGGGAGGTCGTGCTGAGTGACGGCGTCGTCATCGAAAAGATCCACCCCGCGATTCCCCAACTCGACGAACGGGAGCCCCGCGTGTTCCTTGTCCATCCGGGCGGCACCGTGCCGCGCATCGGCATTGAGATTCGGAACAGGAAGAACGCCCGGCGCCTCGTGATGGTGGATCCCATCACCGGCGTGGCTCAGGTGCGGGAGATGGCGCCTTGAGAGAGCGGGGCTTCAGCCTTCTCGAAGTCATGGTCGCGACGCTCATCATGGCCGTGGCCGTTGTGGCGCTGCTGTCGAATCTCTCCACATCGCTCCGGAATGCAGCGCGGCTGACGAACTACGACCGGGCGGCGATGCTGGCGAAAAGCAAGATGGACGAGCTGTTGCTCGTTCCACGTTTCCCGCCGGGCGCTGTCATCGACGGCCAATTCGATCTCTCCCAAACCTCCGGCGTGCCGGCCGCTTGGCGCGCCCGCGCGACGCTGTTCGAGGCGGCCCCGGGTGCCGGGCCGGGCATGCCGGCACTGGAGCGAATCGAACTCGAAGTTCGCTTCGAACAGGGCGGCCAGACCAAGACTTTTCAACTCGAGGGCTACCGGAAGCGCAACCTTTTTCCCGGCGAGGCGATGGCGCTCCCATGAAAATCGAACGCGGCGTCACGCTTCTCGAACTGCTCATTTCAATCTCGCTCGTTTCGCTGTTGAGCCTGGGAGTTCTGTACTCCATGCGCGTCGGCATCGACGCGATGGATAAGACGAATCAACGCTTCATGAAGAACCGCCGCGCGCTGGGCGCGGAGAAGGTCCTGGCGCAGCAACTCGCCGGCCTCATGCCCGCCACCGTCGAATGCGGCGGTCCGGGCGCGCCCAAGGCGCCGATGTTTCAGGGCGAACCGCAAACCATGCGGTTTGTCTCCAGCTACTCCTTGGCCGAAGGGGCCCGGGGCTATCCCAAGCTCCTCGAGTTCACGGTCATCCCTGGCGAGAACAACGAGGGGTACCGCCTGATCGTCGCGGAAACGCCGTTCGCCAGCGCCAATTCTCTGCGCGGCCTCTGCGTTGGAATCCGCGCCGACCCGCTCACCGGCCAGCCGTCGCCGCTGTTTCCGCCCGTCCTCTCACGGCCCGATTCCTTCATCCTGGCAGATCGCATGGCGGCCATTCGCTTCGTCTATCGCAACGAAATGCCGCCGCCTGTCTTTGAACAATGGTTCCCGGCCTGGCAGTTTGGCAAGTGGCCTTCCGCCGTCCGGATCGAAATGATTCCCATGCAGCCGGATCCCGCCAATTTGCACACCGGCAGCGTCACGATTCCAATACGCCTAACCGCGAATCCCTACTATGTGCAAACGGACTAATCGGAAGGGCGGCGCCCTGTTGACCGTGCTCTGGCTCTCTGCCGCGCTCTCGGCCATCGCCTTCTCCGTCGCCACCACGGTCCGGGGCGAAACCGAGCGCACGTCCACCCACATGGACCACGTTCGCGCCTACTACCTGGCCACCGGCGCCGTCGACCGGGCCCTGCTTTGGATGCAAATCGGCCCTGGCCCACGCCGTCCGGACGGGCAGGCGATGTTTTTCGAATACGGGTGGCCGGTGTTGACCATGCCGTTCCCCACCGGGCTCGCCACGGTCGAGCTGATTCCCGAATCCGCCCGATTGAACGTCAATCGCGCCACGCCGCAGGAACTTGGGCGGCTGCTGCTGGCCATGGGCGTCGCGGCGGAGCCCGCGCAGGCCATCGTCGCCGGAATTCTCGATTGGCGGACCACCATTCCCGGTCCGTCGCCCTTGGATGGCTTTTATTCTTCGCTGGGGCCGGCTTTTCAGCCCCGGCGCGCGTCCTTGGAACAGATCGAGGAGCTTCTCTACGTTCGTGGCGTCACACCGGAGCTGTTTCACGGCACTTGGTCGCGCGACGCCTCCGGTGTTCTGGTTCGCCTCCCAGGTCTGAAAGACTGCCTGACCGTGTACGGTTTCAACACAGCCTACGACATTAACGTTACCCCCGCTCCCGTGCTGATGGCGGCCGGCGTCCCGGCGGACGTCGTCGCCGCCATCGTGGAAAGGCGGTCTCGCCAGCCCTTCCTGCGCGCCGAGGAGTTGAATCCGTTTACAGGCCCGGCCCAGGGCAAGGTCCGTCTCGGCGGCAACTCGATCTTCACACTGCGCGCCACCGCTACGCTGAAAGCGCCGGCTCCCAATGGCCTCTCCGATGTGCGGCGCACTGTGGCGGCCGTCGTGAAGTTCAACGTGGATGTGAAGGACGATCCGTCGCCCTACTGGATTCTGCGTTGGTACGACAACGCGGGGACCAACTGATGCTGCGAAAATGGCTGGCGTTCGGAACGGGCGTCGGCGTCGAGATCGGGCCGGAGCACCTCACCGTATCCGTCGTGCGCGTCCGCCCCTCGGGCGGAGTATTGCGCGGCTCCGGCGTGATTGAGAATTTTCGCCAGCGCCCCGCCGCGGAGTGGGGCCGCGAATTCTCCGATATCGTCAAGAAACACGGCGCCGCCCATGTAGCCGTGGCCGTTTTGGTGCCGCGAGGGGAGGTCATCGTTCGCACGCTGCCGTTTCCTGGCGTGAAGGACGATGAGTTGTCCGCCGCGGTCGGCTTTCAGCTCGACTCGCTGCATCCGTATGGCGAGGAGGAGGCCCGCGCCGGTTGGGCGCGCCTGGATGCCTCGAACGTTCTGATTGGCGTTGCCAAACGCGATGCGGTCGACCACTACACCGCTCTGTTCGCCGAGGCTGGCATCAAAGTTTCGACTCTCACCTTTTCCGCGGCGGCGCTGCGGGGCGCGCTTCGGATGGTCGACTCGCCGCCCAGGAATTTCCTCGCCGGACTGGCCACCTCCGAAGGATTCGAAGTGTACGGCGAAAGCGAAGCCAAGCCCGTGTTCTCGGCGGTATTCGACATGCCGCCGGAGCGGGCCTTCGCCTTCGCCAACGCCGAACTGCGACTGCCCGCCGAGACGCAGCCCAGCGATCTCGGGATCAGTCTGAGCCATGCCGCGGCCATGACCAGCGCCTGCCCGAGCCTGGCCATGGATGCGAATCTCCTGCCGGAGGCTGAGCGCCGCACCAGTTCCAAACTCCGCTACGCGCCCACTGCCGTGCTCGCCACGATCCTCGCCGGGTTGTGTACGGCCATCGTGTTCCACGAGCCATACGACGAAAAGGTATATCGGGATGCGCTGGAGGCCGAACTGAAGCGTGTGGAGCCGATCTCCTCGCGCGTCGGAAATCTCGACAGGAATTTCGAAACCACGAAGAAGCGCATCGAACAGTTAGACGAGTTCCGCCGCCGCACCCGCGCGGATCTCGATCTGATCCTCGAACTCACCGGCACCTTCGCCGCACCCGGCTTCTTGAGCGCTCTGGATACAACGCGCGATACCGTGACTATGACCGGTTACACCGATCAGGCCGCCCCCATGTTGCGGGTTCTGGACGGCTCGCCGCGTCTGGCGGGCAGCGAATTCACGGTGCCGATCGGCCGTACCACCAGCGGCGAATCGTTCCGCATCCGCAGTCAGCGTGAGATGCCGCCGCAGGGGGCGCCGCCCAAGCCATGAGCCTCTCCGAACGCGATCAACGCGCACTGAAGCTGCTGGGCGGAGCGCTCGCGTTGGCCGCGGTCCTCTACTTTTGGCCGGGTGGCGAAGTGTCCACGGCCACAGCCGTGCAGGCCGGTTCGGCCGATGCTCTGGAGAAGCGGCTGAAAAAGTCGCGCGACCTGATGATGACGGTGCCCGATAAGCAGGCATTTCTGAAGCAGGCCCAGGCCGACTTGGCCGTGCGCGAAAAGGGCCTCATAATCGCCGACACCGCCGCGCAAGCGCAGGCGCAGTTGTTCCAAATCTTGCGGCGGATCGGCCGGTCGCAGAGCCCGCCCGTGGAGATACGCGCCAACGAGATTGGCAACGCGAAACCGTATGGCGACGCCTATGGCGAGGTGTCCGTCACGGTCTCCTTCGAATGCGCCATCGAGCAGTTGGTCAACCTCCTGGCAGATCTCGGCGCGCAACCGGAGGCCCTGGCCACCAACGAAGTACACATCGGCGAGGCGAATCAGCAACAAAAGCTCATTCCCGTCCGGCTCACGGTGGCCGGTGTGGTGCCCCGCAAGATCATTCCGGAGAAGAAGGCGGTGACGTTCTAGCATGGGCCGCCTGTTCCTCATAAACGTCCTGCTGCTGGCCGGTATCGCGGCGGCCGCCTTGAAGTGGATGGATCTCCGCGACGAAACGGCGAAACGGGAGGCCCTGGTTAGCCAGTCGGCTCCAAAATTGCCCGAAGCCAAACCGGCGGCCTCCGTGCCCATGCCGGAAAAAACGGTGGCGGCAAACTATTTGGACATCGCGGCGCGTCTTCTCTTTTCGAGGGACCGCAATCCTACTGTCGTTGTGGCGCCTCCCCCGGTTAAGCAAATGCCTGCCCTGCCCCTTACCTACGGAGTTCTCATGTTGGCCGACCCGCCGATTATCATGATGGCGGCCAAGAAGGGCGACGCGCAGAAGGGTTTCCGGCCCGGCGACCAAGTGGGCGATTTCAAAATCGTCACCTTTGACAACCGCAACATAACGCTAGAGTGGGACGGCAAACGGGTGCTTCGAACCGTGGGCGAGTTGGCGGATCGCGATCCGGCGACGCAACAAGTACACCAGCAGAATATTCCCGCGACTGAGGCTCCGAAGGCCGTCGTGCAAACCGTTCAGACGGTGATGACCGCCAGCGGTCCCGGTGTCGATACCGGCGGCGGCATTCGCGCCTGCAACGCGAACGACTCCACGCCCGCCGGCGCCGTTCAGGACGGGTATCGAAAAATCGTCAGCGAGACGCCGTTCGGCAAAGTCTGCCGCTGGGAAAAGATCAAGTAAGGAAACCAATGAAGCTCTCTTTCGCGACCCTGTTTTTGTGCTTCGCATTGCTCGCGCAATCGAAGGTAGCTCCCGCGCCCCCGGCCGGCGTACCGGCCGGGGCAAAAATCGTCGATAGCTCGACGTGGCGCTGGGTCGACAAATCCGGCAAGGCGTGGTTGTACCGGACGTCGCCGTTCGGCGTCATGAAGACCGAGGAACCGAAAGACGGCGCGAATGCCCGCCCGGACGGAGTGCCGGCCGGGGCAACTGCGATCGCCGCCGATACCTGGAGAGCGGTCGACGCACTGGGCAAAACCTGGCTCTACAAGGTCACCCCGGCCGGTCTCCTAAAAACCGAACAGCCAGCCGATTTCAAGCCGGCGGCGGCGCCGGACACAGACGCGGCCTTGGAGCTGATCAGCGCCAAGGACGAAGGCGAAGTACTCAGATTCTCAAAGCCGGGCCCGTTCGGCACCTACTCCTGGACTCGCAAGAAGACCGAGCTGAACGCCGACGAAACGGCCGTCTGGGAGCGGGTTCGTAAAGAGAAGGTAGCCAAGAAGTGATGCGGATTGCGCTCTTCCTTGCGGCCTCCTGCCTGCTCGTCGCTCAGCCTCCCGTTCTGCCGCCCGGCTTCGGCCCGCGCGCCACGGATCTCCCGAAACCGCAGGCCGCGCCCCCGCAGCAGCCACCTGCCGGAACCCCTCCCGCCGCCGCGGCGCAGGGAACGCCGGCGCCCGCCGCCGGAGCGCCCGCCGGTGGCGGAACGGGTGGGCTTCAATTGGAAAACGCTTCGTTGACCGCCGTCATCGATATTCTGGCCCGTCAACTGAAGCTGAACTATATTCTCGATCCGCGCGTCAAAGGCGGCATCGTGCTAAACACCTACGGCGAGACCAAGCAGCTTTCCAACCGGGAGCTGTTGGACATGATCCTGCGCATCAACGGATTTGCCATGGTGCAAGTGGGTGACGTGCATCGCATCGTTCCCATGGCGGACGCCGCGCGGCTGCCCATCAAGCCCTCCATCAATCAGCGGGAGTTACCGGAGACCGAGCAGATCGTCCTGAATCTGATCTTCCTGAAGTACGCCAATGTTGACGAATTGGCGAAACTCTTGGAGCCGTTCATGGGCGAGAACTCGAAGACCTGGGCCTATGGCCCGGCCAACCTGCTCATGATCCTGGATTCGTCCCGTTCCATGCGCCGGACCATGGAACTGATCTCGCTGTTCGATCAGGATACGTTCGCGGGTAATCGCGTCCGCCTGTTCGAAACGACGCATTCGCGCCCCAGCGATCTCTCCAAGGAAATCGAAAACGTCTTCAAGGGCATCTCGCTCAATGAGAAGTCGTCGCCCATCAAATTCATTCCCGTCGACCGGATCAATACGCTGGTCGTTGTCACGGCCAATCCCAGCGCTTTCGACGAGGTCGAGAAGTGGATCAAGAAGCTGGACATCCCGGTCAAGGTCACGGCCGGCTCCATCGACAACTACGTCTACCGCGTCAAGTATGGACGATCCGACATGCTGGCCATGGCGCTGATGATGCTTTATGGCGGCTACGGCGGCATGGGCGGAATGGGCATGATGGGGATGGGCGGCATGTACGGCGGTATGGGCGGCATGTATGGCGGGATGGGCGGCATGTATGGCGGGATGGGCGGTATGTACGGCGGCATGGGCGGCGGTGGCATGACCGGCCCTGTCGGCATGAGTTCCGTCGCACAAGGTCTCTACGGCATGGGTCCCGGTGTCACGATGGGGTACAACATTGGCGCCGGCAATGGCTATGGCGCGCCCCCGAACGCCGCTCAAACCGGTAACCTCCCGCCTGTCGATCAAACGGGCACTTTCCTTGGGGCAGGTGCCGGAATGATGGGCGGTTCGCAGGCGCGGATCCCCAGGATTATTCCAAACCCGATGGATAACTCGCTGATTATCCAGGCCACTCCCGCCGAGTATGAAGGCATTCAGAAAGTGCTTCGGCAGTTGGACGTTCCTCCGCGCCAAGTGCTGATTGAAGCGAGAATTTACGAGGTCTCTCTGAATGGCGCGTTCGCCAATGGTGTCTCGGCGTTTCTAAACTCGCGGAACAAGCCGGCGTCCGGCGCGCCTCAAGGCGCGGGGCGTGAGTTCACCGCCGCGCTCGCCAACGGCAGCGTCGCGCTCACCGCGGGAGCCCTGGTCGGCCAAAGCAAGGAGCTGCTCGCGTTCCTATCGACCCAGGAGTCCGAGTCGCGGGCCCGCGTGCTTTCCGCGCCGTCTGTCATCGCCACCGACTCAATCGCGGCGAACATCAACGTCGGAATTGAAGTGCCGACGCTGGCGTCCCAAGCTGTCACCGGCGTGCAGTCTGGAGGCAACTCCCTGTTTGCCAACACGGTCCAGAACCGCCAGACCGGCGTGACGCTCTCCATTACGGCGCGTGTCAATCCGAGCGGCATCGTAACTCTGGTTATCAACCAGGAGGTGAGCGCTCCGCAGGCGCCTTCGGCTGGCCAGATCCAGTCGCCCTCCTTCTCGCGCCGTTCCGTAAACACCCAAGTGACCGTCGAGGATGGCGATACTGTCGCCATCGGTGGAATCATCAACGAATCCAACGGTATGGCGACCGCCGGCATCCCCGGATTGCACCGGTTGCCGATCATCGGAACTGTATTCGGCAGCCGGTCCTACAGCAAGGAACGCACGGAGCTCATTATTTTCATGAGCCCGCGCGTCATCTACGACACCAACGAAATGGCCGAGGCCAGCGAAGAGCTGAAAAACCGGCTCAAGCGTTTACGCAAGTACATCAAGGACTGAGAACAACTTCCGGGCGGCGATCGGGTTAGAATCCGAGTTGGCCTTCCGTCTCGAATTCTCCATGCCGATCCTCCGATTCTTCGCCTCGCTGGCTTGTTTGGCGAGCCTGCGCGCCCAAACAACCGTTGACGTCGGAACCGGCGCCCCGGACTCGGTCATTGCACAGCAGTTCGTAAACGCCTATTTCCGCAGCGGATTCGCCAATACCGTTGTCCTGCCGCCGCTAGGCAATGTACGCCGTTTCGGCACGACCGGCTATATCCAGGAGTTTCAGGACGCCGCCAAGAACCGCTACGCGCTCGTGAAGCCAAACTCTTCGACCGCCAGCGTCGAGGGCGTCCCAGACGTTTTCCAGGTGAATTATCCCCTCCACGACTACTATTCGTCCGTCGGCGTGGGGACCGCGGGATTCCCCACGACCGACACGGCGCAGTGCCCGAACCAGCCGTCCAACTTCTGTTTCTGGCAGCTGTTCGACAAAAAGTTCGCCCTGTTCGCCTTCACCTCGGCGCCCGCCACGGGCGGGTCGACCACCTTCACCGTGAAGGATCCCTTTTATACGGAGTGGAGCAATGCGAGCGGAATCGTCACCATGGGACCGGCGTTTTCGGCCGAAACCGCGGTCACCTCGGTGGCCGGCACCGCGGCGACCGTGCAGACCTTTCATAACGGGCTGGTCGCCAACATTACCTCCGGCATCTTAAACGGCCGCTTGGTCAGCGTCCGCGCTCCGGTCTTCGCCGTCTACTCCGGCAACGGAGGCGCCACCGGATTTCTGGGTCTGCCAACGGGCCCCGAGATCGTCGTGGGCGCGCGGAGGCGCCAAGTGTTCGAGGGCGGCGCGATCGAGTACGAACCGGGCCAGACCGCCGTACTGCGCCTGCCGGTCGTGACCGTGAACCTTTCCAGCAACACGACCACCGTGCGGCTGAAGCTGAACGAGACCTTTACGCTTGAGGCGATCCCGAGGGCCGCAAACGGCGACGTGCTAACGGACCGGGTCGTCTCCTGGGTTACCACGAACGGCCGGGTAGTCAGCATTCAGGCCAACGGGCGGGTCGCCACGCTCAAAGCGGCCGGCGGCGGCGTGGCAACCGTTACGGCCGTGAGCGAGGGCAAGATCAGCGCCGCCGTTGCCGTCTCCGTGCAGGCGCCCTGCTGCCAGGTCGGCGAGGGTGCGCCGAACGCCATACTGTCCCAGGCCTTCGCCGATGCCGTGACCCGGAACCGGCTGACGCTGCAATTGCCCGGTCCCAGCACCGTTAAGCGGACCGGCGCCGGGTACACGCAAGAGTTTCTGACCGCGGCCGGTCAGCGCGTGGTCCTTGCTCTGGCCGATCGCTCGCCGCAGGCGTGGGTGGTCTCCGGGCCGATCCTGACCCGCCACGAAGAGAGCGGCGGAGCGGCAGGCCTCCTCGGGTATCCTCTCGCTGATGCCACCCCGGGCGGCCGGCAGTTGTTCGAGGGCGGTGCCCTCGCCGGCTCCCCGGTGCAAGCGGTAACGGGCGGAATACTCACCCGCTGGGCGGCCCTCAGCTATGAGACCGGCGCGGCCGGGCCTCCGGTTGGACCCTCCGTTATTTTCTCCACGTTTGCCGCCTCGTCCGGGCTGATGCAGAGCTTTCGCGAAGGTCTGATCTTAAATATTCAATCCGGGTTGAGTCCGAACCGGGCGCTGCTGGTCGCCGGCCGGGTGGCACGCAAGTACCTGGAATTGGGTGGACCCTCGGGCCGGATGGGCGCCCCGGTGAACGAAGAGGTGACCGTCTCCGGCGTTCGCCGGCAAGACTTCGAGGGCGGTCACTTGGATTACACGCCCGGCAGCGATGTCGTGGATGTTGTTGAAAATACGAGACGGCCTACTGTTTCGGTGCTCCCTTCCATAGCCGTGGCCGGCTCGCGGATCCGCATCGCGGCCGGCGGGTTCCCGGATAACTCGGCACTTCGGATTTCGATGACCGGGCAGCCGGACTTCAACGTGCGGGTCCGTAACGGCGCCTATAGCTGGGACGCCTGGGTTCCGCCCGACTCTCCCAGCCGCTCCGTGACCGTTACGGCCCTCGATACGTCGACCAACACCCGCGCCGAAGCTGTGTATACGATTCGCTCGTCGATCGATGCGCGGCCGGCGCTGTCTATCGTTCGCGGCGACGCCCAGACCGGAGCGCCCGGTACCCGGCTGCCGATTCCGCTGCGGGTGAGTTTGAAGGATGAAAGAGGAAATCCGCTCGTTGGCGTGAATGTGGATTTCAACGCTTCGCCCGGTGCCGAAGTGGCGCCGCGCTCCGCCCCTACCGATATTAACGGCGAGGCCGAGACTTCGATGCGGCTCCCCGGCGCCGCTGGAACGGCACTGGCCACCGCCGAAGCGGTGCGCCGTGTTGTGACGTTTCAGGTGCGGGCCACCGGGACCAGCTCGCTCAATGTACCCCGGCTGCCATTCGACGGCAACTCCTATGCCGGCGCCGCCGCCGCGATCCTCAAGTTCTTCCAGGACCGCAGCGAACTCGGGGCGGCGACCGGAACGGTCACCCCGGCCGCTGTGGAGACCCACCTGCGGAACTTTTGCGCCCTGGACCCACAGGCGAATCAGATTTGCGACGGCTATCTGAACGACCCGGAGGTTCCGAACCTTTGGCGCCTGATTCCCTATGCCGGCGGAGCTCTGGAACTGGTTCCGGTTTCGGCCAATGAGCTGGCGATTCGCGAGGCGCTGGCAGGGGGAACGCCCGTGTTGGTTTCGTTCGCGCAGGCCGGGGGCGCCTCGGCGGCGGCGGTGGCGACGGCCGTGACCGCGACCGGCGATCTGCGCCTTGTCGACTCGAACCCGAACCAGCCGAAGAGCTCGTTGAGCGAGTTTACGGCCGCCGGCGCGGCGATTGCCGGGGCCGTTCGATTTATTCCCCGCGCGCCCGCCGCCGGCGGATTTCTCTTCGTGGCCCGCGCCGGCGTAGGGTTCGTGACCGGTGCGGCCGGTACCTGCTCCCCCGCTTTTGGCGTTCCGTCGTCGAGCGGAGTCACCAATTTCGCCTACTGCGACGGCACGCAGACCACCTATCAGGCCGAAATTTCCGCCGCCGGCAGCTATCGGGGATTCCTGGCCGATCTGACTCCGGGCGGTCCCCGGTTTGATTTGAACGGACTCCGCAGCGGCGTGTTTCGTGTCTCCAAACCGGGTGTGAACTGGGAGTTGGCACCGCTGGAGACTTCGTTTCAGGCCAACAGCGTGTTGAACGCCGCCAGCTTCGCGCCGGATTTCGCGCCGGGTTCGGCGATTTCGGTCTTTGGGTTCGGACTGGCGAAATCGGGTATTCCGACGACGGTTGAGGTTGGTGGGCGGCCTGCGCCGGTGTTGTTTGCCACGCCTTTTCAGTTGAACGCAGCCCTGCCTTTGGACCTTCCGCCGGGATCCTGGCCGTTGCGAATTGTCTCCCCGTTTGGCGCGGCCGAAGCGCAGATCGACGTGCGGGACGTGGCGCCCGCGGTCTTCCGGCTGTCGCCGGCTCAGGCGGCTGTGACGAACCAGGACAATTCGCTGAACGCGCCGAACAATCCGGCCGCCCGCGGCCAGGTGGTTGTTGTGTACGGTACCGGATTCGGCGAGGTTCGGGAGACGTCGTCTGCCCTGCGTCCAACGGCGGCGCCGGTCACCGCGCGCGTGTCCGATGTCGCACTAAACGTTGTATACGCTGGACTCACCCCTGGGGCGATTGGCCTCTACCAGTTGAACGTTCAGCTGCCGGTGGACCTGCCTCCGGGGCTGTTTCAAGCGCTGGAAATCAGCCAGGGCGGTGTGTCCGCGAACCCGGTTCCGCTCGCAATTCGTTGATAACAATAATGATCTAGGTCATTCCGCGACACGGATACCGCGCCGGACCCCGGTTTGGCGATTCACTTGCACTAAAAAAGGCGCATTCTTCGTCCTGGTTCGGCAAGTGACTGGAAAAACAGCACTTGACTTGACCGCCAGAGGATGCTACTTGTAAAGGACAGCCTCCATGGTTAGGCGGCGTCCACTTCGCGAGAATCCGGCGAAGTCAAATAACAAAAAAACAACTCTTACAAAGCTCGCTCGTTGCTGATCGATCGCAACTAACCCGGCGGTAAAACGCCGGACCGGCAGACCGGCAGGACGGGACGAAGCAAACACCTTGGGTTACACTTCTCAGTTTAAATTCTGATTCTTCTTAAGGAGAAGGAAATGGCAGATTTCCGCAAACTGTTTCCGGCAATGGCCGGCCTCGCGCTGATGTTCGGCGCGGCGTCGACCGCCAATGCCCAGCAGGTTGCCGCGTTTTCCTGCGTTGGAAACGCTGGCGTTCCGCCGATTGTTCGCGCGGAAGGCATCACGGAGATCGTTGGTGATCTCGTTCTGAATTGTTCGGGTGGCACGCCCACCGCTCTCGGCGCCACCGTGCCGCAGACGAACGTTCAGATCTTTTTGAACACCAACGTCACCAGCCGCTTGCTTGATGACCCCTGGAGTGAAGCTCTCCTGATGATCGACGAACCCGGCCCGGCCGCACAGCGTTATTGCACGCTGGCCGGCGGTTGCGCGATCTCCGGTGTGGGCTCCGCTGCGGGACTCGATGGCGTCGCCGATGGCGTGGACTACAACGAAGCTGGCACGAGCACGACTCTGCCGGCCAACGTGTTCATGGGCCGTCAGTCGGGCGCAAACTCGATCCTCTGGCAAGGTGTGCCGATCGATCCTCCGGGTACGACCGCGACCCGTATCGTTCGCATCACCAACGTTCGCGCCAACGCGAACCAGCTGGGCGTTTCGAGCACCCTCATCCCAACCCAGATCGTTATGTTCATCTCGGCCACAGGCACGACGTCCGTACCGATCAACAACCCGCAACAGACGGTTGCCTTCATTCAGCCGGGCCTGAGCTTCAGCGTCCGTCAGGTGAAGAGCAGCTATCTGCAGTGCGTGTCCTGGAACAGGGACGCCTCGACGAATGACACCAAGGCCCTGAGCAACGGCGCCGGCACGGTTGTCCGTTATGGGGAAGGCTTCGCCAGCTCGTTCAAGCGCCGCAACGCGGCGATGAACCCGGATGGCGACACCGCCCCGACGGCTCTGATCAATCAGAACGACCCTGGCGCGATCTACAACACCGAGAGCGGTTTCTATAACCAGAACGTGGTCCTCGGTGGCGGTTCGACCGCGTTGCGTGGCCTGACCTCCGCTGGCCTGGCCGATCATGGCACCCGCCTGATGGCCCGGTTTGCGAACATCCCGGCTGGGCTTGGCCTCTACGTCTCCATCTACACCGTCTCCTCGACGGGTGATGGTTGCGCGGGCAATCCTTGCATCAACGGCCGCAGCACGACGACGGCTCCGCTGTCCGGCCGCGCTGCCCGCTTGGTTTCGACGGATTCGGCCGGCGCCGGCGTGGGCTTCAGCCCCGTCAAGGCGACCAACACCGAGACCGTTTCGATCAACGGCGGCACCACTGGCTTCCAGACCGCTCCGATCGCGCTCAGCAATGGCGCGGGCACGGCGGTTTGGGAAGTGTACAATGCGGATCCGCTGCAGGTTCATACCTTTGAATTTGCGGTAGCCGCGGCGTATACGGCCAACACCTCGAACAACCTGCCGGGTCTCGGCACGGCCACTGTCGCTGGCAGCTTCGCGCCGCTCAGCACGGTGACGACGGCTTCGGCCTCGGCGCCGGTTCCGCGTTTCGCTGACACCAGCGTCGCCCGGAACATGTTCGTGGTCAGCGCTTGCACGACCAACATCCTCTTCCAGTTCCTGACCAACCAGGCCGGCTTCGACAGCGGCTTCGCGATCAGCAACACGTCGACGGATCCGTTTGGTACGGCACCGCAGTCCGGTCCTTGCAAGCTGAACTACTACGGTGAGACCACCGGTGGCGGCGCTGCTCCGGCAGCCCAGACCTCCGCGGTCGTGCCGAGCGGCAAGCAGCTTGTGGCCGTTCTGTCCACTGGCGGTAACTATGGAATCGCGGCCACGCCGGGCTTCCAGGGTTACATGATTGCACAGTGCTCCTTCCAGTACGCACACGGCTTCGCCTTCATCAGCGACGTCGGCGCGAATCGCGTTTCGGAGTCTTACCAGGCTCTGATCCTCGACAAGGGCGGTATCGACCGGAACACTCCGTTCCAGTCCGAAATCCTGGGTCACTAGACAGTCATCGCCTCTGGCGAGACAACGAAACGGGGGAGGCTTCGGCCTCCCCCGTTTTCGTTTCCGTAACGTAAAATTCGCCAAACCTCCGCGATTTCTAAGGTTTGCAGTCTATCCGGTAGACCCGGAAGGTGATATCCTCTAAGGTGACGCTGGCCCAGGCCAGCGCGCGTGACTCCGCTCTCCGCGTCTACTCTTACTCCACGACACGAGGTCTCAATGTCCCTCCTTCGACGGACTCCGCAGCTTGCTGCATGCGTTACTCTGGCCGCCATCGGCGCCTTTGCCCAGACGCAGTCCCCCACGAATCTGTTTCTCCTGCCGAATTCGTCGTCAACGACGCCCACGGTGAGTGCGTTTCGTACCGATCCGTTCTCGATTTTCTCCACATTCCAGGCGCAGCCCGGCGCCAGTTTCATTCAACTGCATCCGAATGGGCAGAAGCTCTATGTGGGCGCCCGGTCCGGGGCCGACACACTGATTGTGGTGGACGCTGTGAATACGTCGAATATTCAAAAGCGCCTGAACCTCGGCCAGGGAGAGGCGATGGCAATTTCGCCGGACGGACGACGGCTGGTTGTAGTCGCCGGTTCGGCCCACATCATCGATACCACCAGCGATGTCGTGGTGGCAGCGCTATCGGATGTCGGGAACTCCCCGAGCGATGTTGCCATCGCGCTGGACGGATCCCGGGCCTTCGTCTTGTCGCCCACCAGCAATCGCTTGACCGCGATCGACCTGAATACGAACCAGATC
Organism: Acidobacteriota bacterium; assembly: GCA_016871155.1. GTDB lineage: Bacteria > Acidobacteriota > Terriglobia > Bryobacterales > Bryobacteraceae. The sequence goes on from VFZO01000022.1 coordinate 27,694, forward strand.
GCCGGCTCGCCTGTGACGGTGTCCGGGAACGCCAGCAGCGTCACGGTCGGTCCCGACGGCATGGTTTACGTCACCGCCACCAACGTCGTCCAGATCATCGATGGGCGCAGCATGACGATCGTCCGCGACATTCAACTCAACGCGACGCCCACCCGCCTTAGCTTTACCCCGGATGGCCAGTTCGCGCTATCCACCAATCGCACTCCGCTCACGGGATCGTCGATTTTGCTATTCGACATTCGCGATCCGAAGCTTGCCTCCTCGATTCCGAATTTCAACGTGATCTTCGACAAGATCCTGTTTGTAGCCGGCAATCGCGCATATGCGTTCTCGAATTCGAACCAGTCGATTGTGGAAGTCAGCATCAACCCGTTCAACGTCAATCCCGTGTCATTTTCGGGAATCGGCGACTCCGACATTCGCAACATCACCGACATCGCAATCTCCAACGAACTTCCGAATGCGAGATTCCTGTTCATTGCGCAGGCCGGCACGATCCGCCGGATCGATATGGGTTCGATTCCGGGCACGGCCGCGGGGCAGGTCGCGATTCCGGCGCAGCCCGGACCGCTTGTTTTCACTTCGGCGCAGAACACCGGAACTCCGACGACCGTCCTGGCCTACAACAACGCCCAAACCACTACGCCGGGCGGCACCTACCGGCCGCTGGTCGCGCGTGTCACCGATTCGTTCGGCCGGCCGCTGTTTGCCGTGAACGTCACGTTCACTTCGGATAATCCGAGCGCCCAGATTCTAGGCGCGCAGGTGACCACCAACACCCAGGGATACGCCATAACCACCGTCGTGGCGCCCAGCACCTCCGGGACGTTTAACGTCACCGCGTCAGCGGGTCCAGGGCCTAACGCTCCTTCCGCCAACTACGTTTTGACAACCTCGGCGGGTTCGACCGGCGGAACAGCGACCGGGCTGCTGAGTATCGCCAGCGGGAATGGTCAGATCGTCCCTGAACAGTTCCTGCTAACCGACCCGTTGAGCGTGCGTGTGCGCGACAGCGCGGGTAACCCGGTTGCCAACCAAACCATTACTTTCACGCTCGTCACCGGCAACGGTACGATGGCGAGTTCCACCGCCCAAGGCATTTCACTGCCGAACACCGTTTGCTCCGGCAACTCCTGCACGGCCACTACCGACGCTCAGGGCATCGCTTCGGCGAGCTTCCTGGCGACGGCGGTACCGCCTGGATTCTCCTTCCTGCCGCAGACCATTTCCGCCTCGAACGGGCAAGCCACGGTGAACTTCGTGGTCACGACGCTCCTGAGCGCATTGCCCGGCGGCGGGCAGGCGGCCCAGCCCGTCGTTGAGCGGATCAAGCCGACCGATGGGCTGATCGTCGCACAGGCCGGCACGACGCTGAATGAAGCCGTTGTTGTAAAAGTCATCGCCGCGTCCGGTATTCAAGCCGGCCAGGCGATTCCAAACATCGCCCTGCGCGTCAGGGCTGAAAATTCCGATCCGCTGCTCGGTCCCACGGCGACTTGCGCGGGAGAAGGGGAAGCGCCTTTGACCGATGCCCAGGGCGTCGCTACCTGTAATCTGCGCGTTGGCGGACGGTTAGGGCGAACGACTCTGACTGCCAACATCGGCAGCGCGCTGACGTTGGGCGGCGCTACCATCAATCTGGAGGTTCGGCCTGGCCCGCCGTCGGTTCTCCGGCTCGTGCAGGGTAACAATCAGAGCGGCAATCCGGGTCAGCGCCTGAGCCTCGCCTTTGTGGCCGAGGTCCAGGATGCGTTTGGCAACGTCCTCCCCGCACAGGCCGTCAACTGGGAAGTTGCCACTCCCAACTCAATCACGCTCGCCAATATCGTCTCGGTTTCCGATTCAAACGGCCGCGTTTCGGCCCTGGGAACGCTCGGTTCCATCGCGGGTACGAATCAGGTCCGCGTGCGTATCGGCAACGTCGTGACGACCTTTAACTTCACGACAAATCTGACCATTAGTGCGCTGAACAAGGTCTCAGGCGACGGACAGACAGCGATAATCAATCAGCCGTTCCCGCAGTCGCTGGTTGTGGAAGTCCGCGACGAGCGCGGCGGGGCCGTACCGAATCAGAGCGTCGCCTGGGTGGTGGCCAGCGGTTCGGCAACGGTTAGCAACTCCGCGGTCACGACGGATTCGAGCGGCCGGTCCTCGGTGACGGTTCGCGCCGGCGGCACGGCGGGGCCGGTTGAAGTTCGCGCCACACTCGGCGGCCGCACACAGTCGTTCAACCTGACGGTTCGTCCTCCGGGCCCGGTGGTTTCGGCGGCCGGTATCGTCACAACCGCCCGTAACCAGGCCGGCATCGTTCCTTGCGGACTCGCGACGGTCTTCGGCAGCAACCTGGCACCGGGAATCAACGGTATCGTCAACCTCAACTTCCTTGGGGTAGGCGCGCTGCCGACGTCCTACAACGGCCTGGAAATCATCATCGCCGGCGTGGCATCGCCGATCGTGGCGGTGGCGAATCAGAACGGTCAGGAATCGGTAATCATCCAGGTGCCCTGCGAAGTGGCGGCCCCTGGCACCACTTCGGTCACTATCCGCATCCCTGGCGCCGCCGGGCAGGTGGATGGTGTGCAGGTCTTCCGCGCTGCGCCGGGCATTTTCGAAACGCCTGCCAGCGGGAGCCAGCGCGCATACGCCGCCGTCATCCGCTCCGATGGGAGCTACGTGACGCCGGCGAATCCGGCTCTCCGCGGTGAAGTGGTGTATGCGGCGATGACGGGCCTGGGCCTGGTCAATCCCGCAACGGGCACGAATCGCACCGGAACCGGCGGCCAGCTCGTGAATGCCGGTCTGGTGGTTGGCGTGAACGATCAGGGCGTACGGATCGTCTCGGCCAGCTACGCCATCAGCATGGTGGGCGTGTACTGGGTCGGGTTCGAAGTTCCCGCCGATTCCGCGCCGGGGCTGTTCCGCAGCTTCAGCGTTGCGGCGGAGGCTCCGAACGGCTCTCTGGTGTTCTCCAACGGAAGCACGATCGCCGCGATTCAGTAATTCCGGCAAAAGAAAAAAGCGGGACCGGCACTCGATGCCGGTCCCGCTTTTTATAATGGTGGAATGTCCTCCGAATGGGAGCCCGTAATCGGGCTGGAAGTCCACTGCCAGCTCGCCACCAAGACTAAAATCTTTTGCAGTTGTCCGGTGGAGACCGGCAGCGACCCCAACACCAACGTGTGCCCGGTCTGCCTGGGGCTGCCAGGGGCACTGCCCGTGCTGAGCCGCGACGCCGTGGAACTGGCCATACAGGGCGCGCTGGCGCTGAATTGCGAAGTGCAGCCGGCCAGCGTTTTCGCCCGCAAAAACTACTTCTATCCGGACCTGCCCAAGGGCTACCAGATCTCGCAGTACGACAAGCCGTACGCGCTGCGCGGCTGGCTCGACATCGGCGGGAAGAGAATTGGCATTACGCGGATCCATATGGAGGACGACGCGGGCAAGTCCCAGCACGACGGATTCCGGGATTCCGACCGCTATACCTATGTGGATTTGAACCGCTCCGGCACGCCGCTAATCGAGATTGTCTCCGAGCCCGATGTTCGCTCCGCCGATGAGGCGGTGGCCTATATGACCGCGGTGAAGCAGGCGTTGGAGTTCGCCGGCGTATCCCTGTGCGACATGGAAAAAGGCCATCTCCGCTGCGACGCCAATGTGAGCGTCCGCCGGAAAGGCGAGGAGAGGTTCGGTACGAGAACGGAGACCAAGAACGTGAACTCGTTCCGGTTTCTGAAGCAGGCGATCGAATACGAGATTGAACGGCAGATCGGCGTGCTGGAATCCGGCGGGCGAATTGTGCAGGAGACGCGCCTGTTCGACGCCAATTCCGGCGAAACCTTCTCGATGCGGTCCAAGGAGGACGCGCACGACTACCGGTATTTTCCGGAACCCGATCTCGTGCCGCTTCGCATCGGTGAGAAGTGGTTGCGCGCCGTCTCCTCGGCGATGCCGGAGATGCCCCAGGCGCGCCGCGCGCGTTTTCGCAGCCAGTACGGGCTGAGCGAGTACGACGTGGACGTCCTAACGGCCACACGCGATACGGCGGACTACTTTGAGCGCGCGGCCACGGCCGCCGGCGACGCGAAAGCCGCGGCGAACTGGGTCATGGGCGACTTGGCCGCGGCGCTGAAGGAGGCCGGGAAAGAGATCGGCGCGTGTCCGGTTCCGGCGGAAAATCTGGGCGCCCTGGTGCGGTTGATCGCAAGCGGCGAGCTTTCCGGCAAGTTGGCGAAAGAGATCTTTCCGAAGATGTTCGCCACCGGCGGCGCACCAGCCGAAATTATGGAACGCGAAGGACTGAAACAGATTTCCGATGCCGGCGCGATCGAGAAGATCATCGACGGGATTATCGCCGCCAATCCGAAACAGGTGGAACAGTTCCGCGGCGGGAAATCCACGGTTTTGGGCTTCTTTACCGGCCAAGTGATGAAGGCGACCAAAGGGCAGGCGAATCCCGGAGTGGTGAACGCGCTGCTGGCCGAAAAACTCAAATAAACACCTTCCCCTGCCAGGGGTTCCTGAGCGATATTGAAGAGTAGGTACGCCCTCGGCTGTATGACCCCGGAACCCGCGCGATGCAGGACAATCTTTTCTTTACCGAGCTTGTCGGGCTCAAGGTCTACGACCTTAAGGGCCGGAAACTCGGCCGCGTTCGCGACGCCGCCATTGTCCCGCTTGTAGACCCCTACCGCGTAGACCGGTTCCTTCTGGCGGGCGGCTGGGCGTGGCTGACCGTTCGGCACGATCAGGTCCGGACCATCAATCTGGACGGCATCTGGCTGCGCGACGAGCAGTTGACCCCGTACCACTCCGACGACTACATGCTGCGCCTGGAGCGCGACTTGCTCGACCAGCAGATTATCGATGTGCATGGGCGCAAGGTCGTCCGCGTCACCGACGTGACTTTCGTCAAGACCCTTGTCGACGGGCACGACGTTTTGCGCGTGCAAGAAGTGGACATCGGGTTGAGAAGCATGTTCCGCCGCCTGATGCAGGGGGTAGCGCCGCGGCGAATCGTCCGCCGCCTGATGATGCCGATTCCGGTTAACTCGATCTCCTGGGAGTATTGCAATATCGTCGAGAGCGACCCGCAACGGCGCCTGCGTTTGAACATCTCGAGCGAAAAACTAGAGGCGATGCACCCGGCCGATTTGGCCGACATTGTGGAAGAGTTGGGACCCTCCGACCGGCAGGCGATTATTGGCTCGCTCGATTCGGAGGTGGCGGCGGAAGCGTTGTCGGAAGTGGATCCGGACATTCAGGCCAGTATTCTCGAATCGCTGTCGGAAATGAAGGCGGCCGAGATCATCGAGGAGATGGATCCGGACGAGGCCGCCGACGTGCTGGCCGAGATGGAGGAGGCGAGATCCGGCGCCATCCTCGAGGAGATGAGCGACGAGCCGGCCCACGACGTCGAAGAGTTGCTGGAGCACGACGAGGATACCGCCGGCGGCATGATGACTACCGACTATGTGGCGGCGCCGCACGGCGCCGCGATTGCGGAGGCGCTGGAACTGATTCGAAACAACGTCGAAGCGCTGGAGGCGACGAATACCGTTTTTCTGGTTGGAAGCGACGACCAGTTGACGGGCGCGGTGCCGATCGCGCGGTTGTTTTCGCAGGACCCGGCGACGCCCCTGGCGAGCCTGCAGGCGGAGACGCTTATCTGGGTGTTGTCGAGCGAAACCAAGGAGCGGACCGCGGAGATCTACGACAAGTACAACCTCGTCGCGCTGCCCGTCGTCGACGGCTCCAAAAGACTGTTGGGCGTGATCACCTCCGACGACGTGATCGCGGAGTTGCGCAGTGTTTAAGCGGCTCCGCTACCATATCGCGGTGTTTTTCTCGGTCATCGGGCCCGGCTTTATCACGGCTGTCGTCGATAACGACGCCGGCGGCATTTTCACCTATTCGCAGGCGGGCGCCAAGTATGGCTATCTGCCGTTGTGGACGCTGCTGCCGATCACGCTGCTGCTGATTGTGACGCAGGAGATGTGCTCGCGCATGGGCGCTGTGACGGGCAAAGGGCTCTCCGATCTGATTCGCGAAGAGTTCGGTCTGCGCACGACGTTCTTCGTGATGCTGGCGCTGTTGGGAGCAAACCTCACCAATGTGATGGCCAACTTCGCCGGCGTGGCGAGTTCGCTCGAACTGTTCGGAATTTCGCGATACATAACCGTGCCCATCGGCGCGCTGATCGTCTGGCTGCTGGTGGTGAAAGGAAGCTATGCGAGCGTAGAGCGCATCTTTCTGTTTGCCACGGCGCTGTATGTCTGCTACATCGTTTCCGGTGTGCTGGTGAAGCCCGATTGGAAGGAGGCCGCCATCTATTCTGTCCGGCCGGTGCTGCTGTTTGAGCCGGACTACATCAAGCTGTTGATCGGCATGGTAGGAACCAGCGTGGCGCCTTGGATGCAGTTCTACTTGCAGGCGGCGATTGTGGAAAAAGGCGTTTCGGCAAAGGAGTACGCCGAGTCGCGGATTGAGGTGATCGTCGGTTGCGTGGTGATGACCGTGATCGCGTTCTTCATCATCGTGGCCTGCGCCGGCGCGATTTGGAGCGTCCACCCGCGCGATATCAAGGATTCGACCGACGCCGCGCTGGCGTTAAAACCGTTCGGAAATTACGCATATCTGTTGTTTTGCGCGGGCCTGTTCAACGCCTCCCTCTTCGCCGCGTGCATACTGCCGCTGTCCACGGCGTACACGGTGTGCGAGGGCCTGGGCTTTGAATCCGGAGTGAACAAGCGTTGGAACGAGGCGCCGGTTTTTTACTGGCTCTTCACGCTGCTGATCGCCATTGGCGGCGGCGTAATTCTGATTCCGGGTTTTCCACTGGTCCGGATGATTCTCCTGTCGCAGGTTATCAACGGTGTGTTGCTGCCGTTTGTCTTGATCTACATGACGTTAATCGTCAATCGAAAATATCTGATGCACGGATGGACCAACTCCCGCTTGTACAACGCCGTCGCGTGGTCGGCTGTGGCGATTATGATCGGACTGACGGTGGCGCTGGCGGGAATTTCACTTCGCGACATTTCCGGTTGAGAATGTGAGCGCCAATGTGCGCTACACTCCCCCTTGTCCCTTTGCGTCATGGTATCCACCGCCCAAGCTCCGGAACTCAGTTCCCCAATCTCAGAACCAACTTCCAAGGAAGTGCTCCAACACCTCGCTCATGAACTTCGTCAACCGCTCAGCGCGCTTGAGTCCATCGCCTATTATTTGCGGCTGACAGCGGGCGAGTCCTCGCCCATGAGTCATCAAGTGAGCCGTGTGCAATCGCTCGTGGACCACGCCAACTGGGTGCTCAGCGACATGCTGAACATCTTTCATATCGCGCCGCCTTCGCCGGGAGCCGTGGACTGCGAGGAATTGCTTCGCGAAGTGCTGGAGGAGCGTTGGGTGACCGAAGGCCTGACCGTCCGCATGGAGGCGTCCGAGCCGCTCCCGGTTTTCGCCGACTGCGAACAGCTTCGCCATTTGCTGCGAACGACGATCTACTTTTTGCGTCCGGCGGGGAAGCAAGCGCGTGAAATCGCGGTGACAATGACCGAGGAGGCGGAGGCGCTGGCTATTGGGATGCGCGTCAATGCGCCGGAGATTCCGATGGAATCGCTCTACACGCCGCTGGCTTCGAAGAGTCTGCTGGCCTGCCAGAACATCGCGGAGCTGAACGGCGGGCAATTCCGTGTCGCACGAGATATCGATGGATGGCTGACCGTTCGCATCGAGCTGCCGTTCGCCGAACTTCAAAGACCCGACTGATCGCCGAGTTTCTTTTCGATCCGTTTGACACGCTCCACGAGCGAACCCAGGTTGGCGACGTGTGCCAACTGCTTGAGGTACTCCTTAAGCGGCCTTGCCGGCGTGCCCCAGTAGGTTTCCCCGCCGCGCACAATCTTTGACGTCAGCACGCCGCTGCCGGAACCGAGCACGGCGCCCGTTTCCACGCGCACCTTGTCGCCCATTCCCACCTGTCCGCCGATGATCGCATCCTTTTCGATCACGCAGCCGCCAGAGATGCCGGTCTGCGCGGCGATGACGACGTTGTCCTCGAGTACGCAGTTGTGCCCGATGTGGACCATGTTGTCGAGCTTGACGCCGTTGCCGATTCGCGTGACGCCGAGCGCCGCACGGTCAATGGTTGTGTTCGCGCCGAATTCGCAATCGTCGCCGGCGGCGACCGTACCGACTTGCGGGAACTTCTGATAGGAGGGTCCCACGCGCACGAAACCGAACCCGTCCGCGCCCACCACGACGCCGCTGTGCAGAATGGCGCGCGCGCCGATGCGGACACCATCGTACAGCGTGACGCGCGGATGCAGGAGCGAGTTCGCACCGACCACCGCATCGTCGCCGATCACGCAGCCGGCGCCAATGACGCTGCCCGCCCCGATGGTTGCCCGCTCGCCGATCACCGCGCACGGTCCGATGGCAACGTCTTCCTCGACTACCGCCGACGGCGAGACGACGGCCGATGGATGAATTCCCGCGCGATAGGTTCGCGCCGGGTACAGCAGCCGCAGCGCCATGGCAAAATGGCCGCGCGGGTCGGGGGACCGCAACAGCGTTCTGCCGTTTGGAAACGAATCATCGACGATCAAACAGCCCGCCTTGGAGGCCGCGCCGAGCACGACGCCCTTCCGCCCCCAGGCAAAGGAAAGGTCCGAGGCCGCGGCCTCCTCGGCGGAGGCGGCCCCGGTCAATTCCCACTCGCCGTCGCCTTCCAGGACGAGGCCGAGCATTTCTGCCAATTCGCGAACACGCATGCCTAGTATGATACGAAGACGGATGCCCATCGATCCTTCCGCGCAGATAGCACCCACGGCGAGAGTGCATCCCGATGCCGTAGTTGGCCCGCAAACGTCTATCGGCGATTTTTGCGTTGTCGAATCCGATGTTGTGATCGGCGCCCGGTGCCGGCTGGAGCCGTACGTCTACATCAAACGCTGGACGACGATGGGCGACGAGAATGAAATCTCGGCGCATACCGTGTTGGGCACCGATCCACTGGACAAGGTCTTTACCGGCGAGCGCAGCTACCTGATCCTTGGGAACCGGAACAAGATCCGGGAGCACTACACGATCTCCCGCGGCACGAAGCCCGAAACCAAAACCGTGCTTGGCGACGGCAACTACATCATGACCAGCGGCCATATCGCGCACAACGCCGTAATCGGCAACCATTGCGTGATCGCCAGTTGCGCGCTAGTGGCCGGGTATGTGGAGATTGGGGATCAGGCTTTTCTTTCGGGCGGCGTGGTGGTCCATCAATATTCCAAAATCGGCCGGCTGGCGATGATCGGCGGCAACACGCGCGTAAACCTCGACGCCCCGCCGTTTTTTCTCTACTCCGGCTTCGACATTGAGCCCAGCGGTTTGAATGTCGTCGGGCTGCGGCGCGCCGGCATCCAGCTGCCTGGAATGCAAGCGTTGAAAAGCGCGTACCGGATGTTGTATCGTAGCGGACTCCGGCTTAGCGACGCGTTGGAACGAATTGCATCCGAAGCGGCGACGCCGGAGACCGTGCACCTGGTCGAGTTTGTGCGGAACTCCCAACGGGGAATCTGCCGGGAACGCGGTACAAAGCAGAACACCGGCGTATGAAGGTATTACCTCTCCTCCTGGCGTTGCCCCTCAGCGCCCAACTAACGCTGAAGGATGCTGTGAACAAGGCGTCCGAGCGATATCCGTCCATTCGAATCTCGCGCCAGCAGGTGGATGAGGCCGCGGCCGCCGTTCAATTGGCACGCACGGCGTTTCTTCCCCGCGTGGATGCCACGGCGCAGTTGAACCGGGCCACTGCGAACAACGTCTTTGGATTGTTGTTTCCGAACAACGTCATTCCTCCGATATCCGGTCCTCAGATCGATGGCGATCAATCGCGTACCGCCTTCGGCGCGGCCGTTGGAATGCTGGTTTCCTGGGAACCGTTCGACTTCGGCCGCCGGCAGGCGGAGGTGGATGCCGCCAGCGCGGGCCGGGCTCGTGCGGAAGCGTCCATCGCCCGTTCCAAGCTGGACGCCGGCGCCGCGGCCGCGGACGCATTTCTGGCTGTCGTCGCTGCGCAGCAGACCGTCGCCGTCGCGCAATCGGGCCTGGATCGCTACAAGCAGTTGGAGATCGTGATCGACGCGCTGGTGAAAGCCGAGCTTCGCCCGGGCGCCGATCTGGCTCGCATCCAAGCCGAGCGAATTCTAGCCGAGACGACGATTATCCGCGCCGAGCAGGCTGTGGCGCAGGCTCGCGCGCTGCTCGAGCAGTATACCGGTGAAGCCGCGGCGTCACTGGACGCAGCGCCGTTCATCAAGGCTGCTGCGCAGCCCGTGGCCGCGGCCGGTGCGCCGCACCCGTATCTGCGGGAGCAGCAGTTCTCAATCGAAGAAGTGATCGCCAGGATGAAGGCCGTCGACAAGACCTGGTACCCGCGCTTCGCGGTTCAGGGGGCCGCCTTCGGACGTGGATCCGGCGCACGCGTCGACGGTCCGTTCGCGGGAAAGGGCTACGGGCTCTATCCGGATCACGGCAACTGGGCCCTGGGATTCTCCGCGACGTTTCCGATTCTTGACTATAAGGCGATGCGCGCGCGCAAGGAGATTGAACTGCAGAAGCAGAAGCGAGAAGAGGCGCGCCGCGAATTAATTGAACGCGAGATCTCCGGACGAGTGGCACAGGCCAAGGCGCAGATCGACGGCGCGGTCCGTATCGCGGACATCGCTCCGAAGCAGATTGGCGCGCTGCAAACTGCGTTGGATCAGGCCCAAGCGCGGTACAAAGCGGGCCTGGGCACGTTGATCGAAGTCGCCGACGCGCAGCGGCAGTTGACTCAAGCCGAGATCGAGACGTCGATTGCGCGTCTGGCCGTCTGGCGCGCCGAACTTGCACTGGCATACGCCCAGGGTGACTTGGATCCGTTCCTGGCGAGGCTGCCGTAGATGCGTCTGGTCCTCGCGTCCCTTCAAAAACCGGTTGCCGTACTCGTGGCCGTGCTTGCCATTCTCGGCGCGGCGGCGATGTCGCTGACGCGCATGCCGGTCGATATCTTCCCGTCGCTTGGCGCGCCGACGATCTACGTTGCGCAACCCTACGGCGGCATGGACCCTGCCCAGATGGAGGGCTATCTAACCTATTACTACGAGTATCACTTCCTGTACGTCGCGGGAATCGAGCACGTCGAGTCGAAAAACATACAGGGCGCCGCGCTGATGAAGCTCGTCTTCTATCCGGGAACGGATATGGATCAGGCGATGTCTCAGGTCGTCGGATACGTGAACCGGTCGCGGGCGTTCATGCCGCCTGGTGTTGTCGGACCGTTCATAACGCGCTTCGACGGCGGGAGTCTGCCAGTAGGCCAGCTGATCTTTTCCAGCCCTACTCGAAGTCCTGGCGAAATGCAGGACATCGCGCTGAACCGTGTGCGCCCGCTGTTCGCCACTTTGCCCGGAGTCTCCGCGCCGCCCCCGTTCGGCGGGAACCAGCGGACCATAGTGGTGCGCGTCGATCCGGACAAGCTGCGCACTCATCGCATTTCGCCGGACGAGATTATCCGAGTCGTGAACAAGGCCAGCACGGTGCAACCGAGCGGCAACATCCGCATCGGCGACTTCACGACGATCGCGCAAACCAACGCCGCGCTCGGCGGCAACCTCAGCGAACTGTTAAGCGCGCAACTGCGGCCCGGCGAAACTCCGCCAGTGTATCTGCGCGATGTCGCCGTGGTGGAAAACGGGACGGACATCGTCACCGCCTACGCGCACGTGAACGGCAGGCGCACGGTGTACATGCAGGTGACCAAACGCGCCGACGCCTCCAGCGTGGACGTGCTGCGGCGCGTCCGGGAAGCGTTGCCGTCATTTAAGGCGGCGTGTCCGGAAGACGTCGATGTCCGGCTGGAGTTCGACCAATCGCGGTTTGTGACCGCGTCCTTGCGCGCGCTGGTGAGTGAAGCGGCCCTGGGGGCGTTTCTAACTGCGCTGATGGTTCTACTGTTTCTGCGCGATTGGCGCGGCAGCCTGATTGTCGTCGCGACGATACCATTCTCGTTGCTGGCGGCGGTCATCGGTCTGTGGGCCCTGGGCCAGACCCTCAACATCATGACGCTGGCCGGCCTGGCGCTGGCCGTGGGCGTGCTTGTAGACGAAGCAACCGTGGAAATCGAGAACATTCATTCGCACATGGCGGAGGGAATGAATCGCGCCCGGGCCGTGTTTGAAGCCGCGTCGAAAACCGCGCAGGCGCGGTTCCTCTCAATGCTCACCGTGTTGGCCGTGTTCATTCCGAGTTTTTTCATGGGCGGAGTGGCGCGCCAACTTTTCGTGCCGCTTTCGCTGGCCGTCGGACTTGCGATGATCGCTTCGTTTCTGCTGTCATCCAGCCTGGTACCGGTGCTTGGGACATGGTTCATGCGGCATTCGTCGCGGCCGGCGATGGATTCGCAGCGATACCGTTCCTATCTGGTCTCGGTGATTGGAGCGCGCTCGATTGTGGTCCCTCTGTTTCTAATTGTCAGCGCGGCGGCCGTGTGGTTCCTGCTTCCGGGACTCGGGAAAGAGATCTTTCCCGGCGTCGATACCGGCCAGTTCAAGCTTCGCCTCCGGGCTGCCCCGG
>VFZO01000023.1 GCA_016871155.1 Acidobacteriota bacterium
CCCCCCCCCCCCCCCCCCCGGGCCCCCGCGGGCCAAGTCCTCGCAAGCCAAAACCACACTCCTCCAAACCCCGTTCACCAAACTTCGAAAAAAATCTTTTCCTCAATCGATCCAACGACTTCCAGCCACTCGCGCCCCCTAAGAAACCCCGAAAGTTTTTGACGCCCCTCTACAATGGTCTTGTGGAGCGCAATGCGCCCACGCGAAAGCCCCTGGCCAAAAACCGGGGGCTTTCGCCGTTTCATGGAGGCAATATCATGCAACAGCAAAAGCGATCACGGTCCGAGCAGGCCCGCATCAATGGCGCCAAATCGAAAGGTCCGAAAACCGAAGAAGGCAAGGAGAAGTGCGCCAAAGTGAACCTCAAGCACGCCGCGTACGCCGCCAAAGCCACCGTCCTCCCCCACGAGGATCCGAAAGCCTACGAGCTACTCTGGGCAACAATAGTCGACCAGTTCCACCCAGGCAACGCCTTCGAGTACGGCATTGTCGACGAAATCGTCAACCATCAATGGGCCGCCCGTCGCCTAAGCCGCGCCGCCCAGCAGGTCACCGCAAACCAAATGCAGGAGTTCCTGAGAAACTGCCCGACAGACCAAACGCCGGAGGAAGCCTACATCCGTGTCGAGACCGAAGGCCGCGCCGCCGCCGAACGCCTCGAGCGCAGAGCCCGTGCCCACACTCGCGACATCGCCCGCTTAGTCAAACTTCTCAACGACATACGCAAATATTCAAAAAGTGACGGAGGGTCCAAACAGGTCATCGAAATGATGGACCGCGCGGTCGCCGCCGCCAGCCAGTCCAAGCCGAAACCCTCGCGTCCGAAACGGGAAGGGCCATTCCCTGAATGGCTGGAACCGGTCTCTCCGGAGAACCCTCAGGAGATCCCCTCCCAGAAGCCGCCGATAAGTTGACCCGATGCTTTTACAATCTGGTATTCTAACCCCACGGATGGATACGCTACGCGATCTGCTTCGAAGGGAAGATTCGGATGCGCCGCTCGACTTGGCCGCGCTCGAACTGGCGCGCATCGAGTTTCCCAATCTCGACGTGTCTCCGTTCATCGACATCCTCGATTCCTACTCCAACGAACTCGATGCCCGCATGCGCATGGAGTACGACGGTCTGGAACGCCTCCAGGTGTTCCACGAGTTCTTCTTCCGCGAGCAGGGCTTCGCCGGCAACCAGTCCGATTACTACAACCCGCGCAACAGTTGTCTAAACGAGGTCATCGCCTCCCGCACCGGCATTCCAATTTCGCTCGCCGTGGTCTACCTATCGATAGCCAGCCGCCTGGATATGCCCATGTCGGGCGTCAGCCTCCCCGGCCACTTCATCGTCCGTTACGATGACGAGGACTTCCATGCCTTCATTGACGTGTTCAATAACGGCCAGATACTTGAGCCCGAACAGTGCTACGACATGGCCCGCGAGGCGACCGGCCGCCAGTACGGCCCCGGCTCCGGTGTGCTCGACGCGGCGTCGAACCGCCAGATTCTCGTGCGCATGCTGCACAACCTGCGGTCGATTTATCTGAAAACCAGGTCGTTCGCCAAGGCCGCCACAACGCTGGATCTGCTGCTCGATGCCACGCCCTCCGACGCCGGCAACTATGTCCTGCGCGGCGCCGTCAACGTGGAGCTTCGCAAGTACCGCGCCGCCAAGGCAGACTTCGAGCACTACCTCACTCTTGTTCCCGACGCCGAGGACCGCCGCCGCGTCGAGGAGCAGATCGCCGCCATCGACCGCTACCTGCACCGCAGCGCCGCCTTAACGGATCGCGCGTAACCCGCCCGCCCAACGAATCCCAGGCGCGCCAAAGATTCGCTGCCACGCTTCGTCGCTTTCGACGAAACCAGGTTTCGGACCCGTGTTCTGAAACGCCACCGGCGCGATCGCCGCCGCCACGCGAGTCCAAACGCCGGCGTCGCCCAGCCCGAGCAGCTTCGGTTTCTCGGCCTCCAGCCAGCGCAGCACGGTCAACAGGTCCTGCGCGCGATTGGCGGCCTCCGAGTGCTGAAACGTCGTGAAGTATCTCGCCTTCTCCGGCACCGGAAACCGGAACGGTTCCACAATCACGACCTTCCGCCCGGCCGCGATCAGGCGCTTCACCCGCGGCTCCGCCTCCGCCGCGTCTCCGCCATCCGGATGGATCGCAATCACCGGCGGTCCAGATCCCGGATGCACCCGCCCTTCCACCCGGTCGCCATGCGCCGGACGGCTCAACACGAAACGCCCGCCTCGCTCCTCGGCCTCCACCCGCTCCGGCCAATCCAGGTGCATCGCTGCCCGCAGCCGGTCCTTCGACGGTTTTCCGGTCTGATGCTGGCGCAGCAATTCGTCGTAGCTGAGCGCGCTGGCCGGCAGCCCGCCGTTCTTCATCTTCGCCGGGTCGAACACGGGGATGTTCGATTCCTTCGGGCCCTTCGCGAGCCCCAGCGCCTTGCGCGCAAAGAAGTCGTACACCGCCTCCCGGCTGGCCTGGTTGTAGTTGTGCGGCGCGTCGATCTGGACCGTCTCCACCTCGCCCGTCTGGCCATACAGCTCGTAGATCCGCCGGATCGCCGGGTACTCCTGCCGCGGCGTGTTGCGCGTCCAGTCGCCCGTGGCGCTCACCATCAACAGCGGCCTCGGCGCCATCAGCGCGCCCAGCTCCACGTTAAACGTGCCGATCCGGAGGCCCGGCGCGTTCTCGCACGGCGACCCGCCTTGCATGATGCCCGAGATCATATTCACCGGCGCCGCCCAACGGATCCGGTCGTCCACCGCCGCCAGCAGAAACGTCTGCGTCCCGCCGCCGCTCGCTCCTGTCGCCCCAATCCGGGCCGAATCCACATCCGGTCGCGAGACCAGGTAATCCACCACCCGGATCGAGTTCCAAAGCTGCAGGCCGAGCGGTCCCCAACTCCACAACTCGTTCCCAAACGCGTGCGGTGTTTGCGTCGTGTCGTTGTACCCAACCATGTCGTACTGCAGGACCACGAATCCCATTCGCGCCAGCATCGCCCCTCGCGCCGGTACGTTCCCCAGCTCCGTCTGCTCCAGCCGTCCCCCCTTCCAATGCCCGTGTGGACTTGCGATCGCCGGCCCCTTTCCTTGGCCTGCCGTGGGCCGGTACAGGTTGCCGCCCAGCCAATACCCCGGCTTTGTTTCGAGGTATACATTTTCGACCGTAAATCCCTCAAAATCCTGTTTGCCCGTCACGATCGCCCGGGGTGCCGCCCGCCGCGCCGGCAACGGGTAGAGGCCCGCCGAAGCCAGGATTTGGCGTCGTAGCGCCGCTTTTCGGCCCTCCCACTGCGCCAGGGAGATCGCACCCGGCCAATCTTTGAATTTCCCTTCAAAGTACGGCGTGTTCGTACCGGTCACCGACTCTTTACGAGTGTCGGTTTCCGGCACCGCCCCTAGGGAAATACTCAGAGCAAAGATAGGGCAAAGCACTAGCTGGTGTCGCACGGGAGTATTGTAAGATGAATCAAAGCAACAATGTATTGTACGGGAACGTCTAGAACTGTCTAGGCGGGAGCTACACGCTTGAGCATTCAACAGCACAATTCAACCTACGTTCGGGAGCTGGACTCCGAAACCATACTGGCGCAGTTTAACCGCCTTCTGGGTGACTTGCTCAAGGGCAAGCTGGTTCGCAACACCTTCCGCCCTTGGGAAATCGACATCCTCCTCGATATCGAAACCTGCGATCTTCGCGACGGACAGAAGCGCGAAACCCTGCGCCGCTACCAGCGCGCCGTGCAGCGCCAAATGGAGAAGGGCGGCGCCGTTCCCATGAAGCTCTCCGAGTACCTCGAAGCCACCCGTCTGAAACGTGTAGGCATCGAGACCCGCGCTACGCTATCCTAGTAGTTCGCTACGGGAGGTATATGCCGGATCAGGCGGGTCGCACCGTTCAATGCGCCAAGTTGGGTAAGGAGTTGCCGGGGTTGGATGAGAATCCATTCGAGAACCATCCGCTCGGCCAGAAGATCTACGAGTCCATCTCCAAGGACGCCTGGAAGATGTGGGTGGAGCACATGAAGATGCTCATGAACGAGTATCGGCTCAACCTCGGCACCAAGGAAGCGCAGGAGTTTCTCTTCCAGCAAATGGAGCAATTCTTATTCGGGCAAGGCTCCTCCTTGCCGCCGGGCTACACCACAGAAAAGTAGCCCGCGCCCCACGATGTTCGCCTAACCAAATGGCGCGGGTGGATGGCCGGTCAACCAAGCCTGCCGTTCACCCGCTTTTTTTGTTCCCTTGCGGTTCGGTGTTCGGTCGGCGCTGGTCGAATAATTCCCAATCCCGTCATCACTTGCTGCGATAGTAGAATATGGGTGTACCACCCATCCGCCCGCCTCACCGGGTTGGCGTCCATCACATTACCCAATGCTCAAATTCAAGGTAGAAACCCACGCGGATTTGGATCCGCAAGAGACCAGCGAATGGCTGGAGGCTCTGGATCAAATCATCGATCAAGCGGGCCCGGATCGCGCGCGCTTCCTCATAAACGCTTTGCAGAGGAAGGCGGCCCGCGAAGGGGTTGACCCGGACGTCACGAACATCACGCCCTACATCAACACCATCATGCCCCAGGACGAAGTCTCCTATCCGGGCGATCTGGAGTTGGAAGACCGCCTGCGGGCTCTGGTCCGCTGGAATGCGCTCGCCATGGTTGTGCGGGCGAATAAGTACGACCCCGGCATCGGCGGGCACATCGCCACGTTCGCCTCGCAGGCGACGCTGATCGAAGTCGGGCAAAATCATTTCTACCGCGCCTCCCTCAACGGGCAGCCGGGCGACCTCATCTACTTCCAGGGCCACGCCTCGCCGGGCCAATACTCGCGCGCGTTTCTCGAAGGGCGCCTGGACGAAAAGCAGCTTCTAAACTTCCGCCACGAACTGCGCGACACGCCGGGCCTGAGCTCCTACCCGCACCCGTGGCTGATGAAGGACTTCTGGCAGTTCCCAACCGTCTCGATGGGTCTCGGCCCCATCAACTCCATCTACCAGGCGCGCTTCATGCGCTATCTGGAGAATCGCGAACTCATCGCAGCCACCGACCGCAAAGTGTGGGCCTACCTCGGCGACGGCGAAATGGACGAGCCCGAATCCTACGGCGCCATCCGTATCGCGACGTCCGAAAAACTCGACAATCTCATCTGGGTGATCAACTGCAACCTGCAGCGCCTGGACGGCCCGGTGCGCGGCAACGGCAGCGTCGTCCGCGAACTCGAAGGTCTCTTCCGCGGCGCCGGCTGGAACGTGATCAAACTGCTGTGGGGCCAGGAGTGGGACGAGCTTCTCGAAAAAGACAAGTCCGGCCTGCTCATCAAGCGCCTCGAAGAGTGCGTCGACGGCGAATTCCAGAACTTCAAGGCCAAGGGCGGTGCCTACATCCGCCAGGAGTTCTTCGGCAAGTATCCGGAGCTGCTCGAGCTGGTCAAGGATAAGAGCGACGACGAACTCGGCCGCCTCCGCCGCGGCGGGCACGATCCCGGCAAGATCTACAACGCCTACCTCCGCGCCATGAAGACGAATGGCCGCCCCACGGTCATCCTCGCCAAGACCATCAAAGGCTACGGCATGGGCGACGCCGGTGAAGCGCGCAACTTCACCCATCAGCAGAAGAAGCTCGACGAGAATCAGCTCATCTACGTCCGCAACCGCTTCTCCATCCCCATCTCCGACGAGCACGCCATGAAGTGCGGTCTCTTCACGCCCGGCCCCGATGCGCCGGAGATCAAGTACATGCACGAGCGGCGCGCCGCTCTGGGCGGCTACATGCCCGCCCGCAACCCGGCGCCCACTACCGTGAAGTCCCCGTCGATCGACAAGTTCGCCGATGCGCTGGCCGGCTCGGCGGGCCGTGAACTTTCCACCACGATGGCCTTCGTTCGCATCCTCACGACTCTGTTGAAGGACGGCGAGATCGGCAAGTACATCGTGCCGATCATTCCCGACGAAGCGCGCACCTTCGGCATGGAGTCGCTGTTCCGCCAGGTCGGCATCTACGCGAGCCAGGGCCAGTTGTACAAGCCCGTCGACGCGGACATGTTCCTCTACTATCACGAGGCCAAGAACGGCCAGATTCTCGAAGAGGGCATTACCGAAGCGGGGTCGATGGGCTCGTTCACCGCCGCCGGCACGGCCTACGCCAACTACGGCGTGCCGACGATCCCCTTCTACACCTACTACTCGATGTTCGGCTTCCAGCGCATCGGCGACCTCGCCTGGGCGTTCGCCGACTCGCGCGGCAAAGGCTTCCTGATGGGCGCCACCGCCGGCCGCACCACGCTCTCCGGTGAAGGCCTGCAACACCAGGACGGCCACAGCCTCGTGCTGAGTTCCACTATTCCCACCTGCCGTTCCTACGATCCCGCGTTCGCCTACGAAATCGCCATCATCGTTCAGGACGGTATCAAGCGGATGTACGAGCTGAATGAGGACCGTTTCTATTACCTCACCATCTGCAACGACGACTACGCTCACCCCGCCATGCCCGGGGACGTGAAGGACGGCGTCCTGCAAGGCCTCTACAAGTTCAACTCCGCGGCCAACGGAGAAGCCCAAGTGCTGCTGTTCGGTTCCGGCGCCATCTTCAACGAGGCCGTCAAGGCCCAGACCATCCTCGCCGAGAAGTACGGCGTGGCGTCCGACGTTTACAGCGCGACCAGCTACAACGAGCTGCGCCGCGACTGCCTGGAGACCGAGCGCTGGAACCGGCTGCACCCGGCCGCCGGGGCCCGCACGTCGAACCTCGACCGCATTCTCGCCGGCACGTCTCAGCCCATCATCGCCGCCTCGGACTACATGAAGATCGTTCCCGATCAGATCGCGCCCTGGCTGCCCGGCCGCATGGTCACGCTCGGCACGGACGGTTTCGGCCGTTCGGACAACCGGCAGCACCTGCGCAAGCACTTTGAAGTCGACGCGGCCGCTATCGCCGCGGCGGCGCTCTCCCGTCTCGCGCGCGACGGCAAGTTCGACGCCGCCCGCGCCAGCGCGGCCGTTGTCGAACTCGGTCTGGACCCGGACCGCAACGACCCCGTCACGGCCTAAGTGCTGCACATCGACGAAGCAACCGTGCGCCGCCTTCTCCCCATGGAGAAGGCGGTCGCCGTTTTGGAGCAGGTTTTTGAGGAATGGCGCAACGGTAAGGCGCAAAATCAGCCGCGCCGCCGCCTGCGCATGCCCTCCGGCGCGGTGCTCCATGCTCTGGCCGGAGCCAACGAAAAATACTTCGGGACCAAGATCTACACCACCCACCCCAAGCACGGCGCATGGTTCCACTTCATCTTGTATCAGGCGGAGACCGGCAAGCCCTTGGCGCTGTTCGATGCCAACTGGCTCGGTCAGATCCGAACCGGCGCGGCGACGGGCGTGGCTACCAAATGGCTGGCGAGAAAGGATGCGCGAACGGTAGCGGTGCTCGGCAGCGGCTTCCAGGCCGCGAGCCAGTTGGAAGCGGTGCGCTGCGTGCGCAAGATCGAGCGAGCCATCGTCTGGAGCCGCACACCGGAAAAGCGCGAAGCCTTCGCAAAGGCAAACAACTGCGAACCGGCAAGCACAGCCGACGAAGCCGTCCGCCAGGCCGGAATCGTGATCACGATGACCTCAGCCAAGGACCCGCTCTTTGCCGCCGAGTCTGTAAGAGCGGGAACCCACATCAACGCCGCCGGCTCGAACATCGCCAACCGCGCCGAGGTCCCCGCGGAACTCGTACGCAGAGCGGATCAACTCGTAGCCGACTCCATCGAGCAAGCCCGGATCGAAGCCGGCGACCTGCTCCTGGCCTTGGACGAGCAAGGCTGGGGTAGAGTCCAGGAACTCCACGCCCGCCCCATGCGACAAAGCGAAGCCGAGATCACGCTCTTCAAGTCGATCGGCCTGGGCCTGGAAGACGTAGCCGCCGCGGCCTGGGTCTACGAGCAGGTGGCGGGCTAGGCCTTTTCCTTCTTCATCTTCTCAATCGCCGCCCAGAGCTCCGCCTCCCATTCGAACGGCGTGTCCTTCGAAGGATCGTACGGAGGCAGCACCGGAATCCGGACATCAAGCGTGTCAAGGAGCTTCGTAGCCTCCGTCAGATAGTAGCGATGAACGCGCGGTTCGCCGTCGCCCCAGGCCCACTCGTAGGCTTTCAGCGCGTACTTGGTGGCCTGCTCCCGGTCTCCGATCGCCATCCACAATCGAGCAACACCCAGCCGGTGGTGACGCTGGGCGCAGAGCCGCTCCGCTTCCTCTCGCGCTGCCTCCACGGTCGGGAACTTGCCCAAATGAAAGTGGGCCAGGGCCAGCCTGGCCTCGCTTTCCTCGTCCAACAACTTCCGCTCCCGCGCCATTTCAATCGCGCGGCTGTAGCTCTGCCCTGCTTCCGCCCACTCCCCCCGCGCGGATTGCCAGTGGCCGCGCAGGCTGAGCAGATCACGTACGACCAGTCGGTCACCTCCCTGACCCAATGCACTCTCCGCGGCGACCAGGGTCTCCTCGGTCAGCGTGCCCCGCCAGAAATCGGCCCAGGCAAAATAGTACTCCCGGGTGCCGGGCCGGTAGATGGCACGATTCGAAGGTGGGCGGGCCGCAAGCAAGATTGCACGAAGAGGGTCCGCCGCCTCCCAGTCGCCCCGTCGCGTCGAAGAGAGGAAAACGTGCATCCGCGCAACGAACGCTCCAATATCGTCACCGCTGGCCTCGCAAAGCGCCAGGGCCATCTCATACAATCGAGACGCGCCTCCTCGCTTTACAGAGAGCGCCACATTGCGAATTGTGGTCGCCGCTTCCTTCCAGTTCGATCTCTTGATCTCGCTCCTGACCGCTGCCGAGTACCCCTCGATCGCTCGATCATCCTCTCCAAGACTGCTGAGCGCCACGGCCGCGCTATTCGCCAGATAGCTCGCAGAGGCCTCAGAAACCGAATCCGGCAGCTTGCCCCATCCATCCGGGAAGAACGGCCTCAGCAGGGCCAGAACCTCTCCGTTAGCTTCCAGGTTGAAGCGCAGCGCATTGCCCAAGCTACCCGAATACGCATCCGCCGCTTCCTGAAACCGTCCCAAGCGAAGGAGCGTCCGAACCACATGTAATCCTGGCGCCACATCCTCCATCGTCTTGGCCTCATCAAAGGGCGGGTGCGGCTGCGCATTGAAATGATCCACCACGCGCTGTCCGAATTGGCCCTTCGACTCTCCATCCAATCGTCCCGCCGCCACGCCTCGCACCACCGGATGCAGGTCATAGCGATTCGCCTGTCCATCGAACTGCACGAGCCCGCGCCGCTCCAGGTCCTTTAAGGACTCGGCCACATCCCGTTCCGCCAACGTTGCGACCTCCGCGTAACCCAGCGAAGCCGGAACCAGCGCCAGCAGCGAAAGCAAAGCCCGGCTTTGTCCAGACAACGCGTCGATCGAAGCCCACAAGACATGATTGCGCCGCTGAATCAAGTTGAGTGACGCCAAATCCAGCTTCGCCCCCACCGTCCGCTCCCACGCATCAAAGTCGTTAGGGTGCGGGCCGGGCTGCGCGATCAGACCGCCCAGGATCCCTGTAGTCAGCGGATGGTTGTCGCAGTTCTCGGTCAGGAAGCTCTGCATTCTCGCCGAGTCCCCGCTAATGCCGCAGCTCCGCAACAACTCCTCCGCCTCGGCAGGCCGCAAGCCGGTCAGCGAGATGCGCCGCGCGCCGGGAATCGGTTGACCAGCTGGATTCAGCAACACGCGTGGCAGCAGGCGCGAACTCACCAGGATCTTCGATGGCCGCGCACCAGCCAGCCGGCGCAATAGGTCTCCGTCCGCGTCCCGGATTGTATGGCAAGGATCGCGAGTCAACACCTTATCCGTCGGCGCGTTGGCCTCCTCGTCCGGAACCTCCGCCGCATCAAAGCGGTCATACGCCACCAGCACACGCTCCAGCCCGTCTAGCACCAGTAGATACGGCTTGTCATGCAACTGGGCCAACAGCGCATCCTCCAGTTCCTGTGGAGAGTTCCCCTCCCACGCTTTCTCGTCCGTGCAAGTCATGTAGGCAAGCGCGTGGCGGCAGAACTCCTCCATGTAAGCCCCACGCTCATAGAACGAGTACCAGAAGCGCCCGGCCCAGTCCGTGCGCGCCGCCGGGGCGTGTTTCGTCGTCCACTCCCACGTGAGCATGCTCTTGCCCGTGCCGCCAATCGCATCGAAGATCAGCAGGTTCGACTGGTCCGCCGGCTTCGCCCAATCGTTCAGATCGTCAAGCTGCGCCTTCCGTCCCACGAACTGGTGCGAGCCCAAATAATCCGGCACCGCCTTCAACTCGCGCCGCGCGGGCGCAGGCGGCACAACGGCCGGGGCATCCATACGGACCAGCGATTTTAGAAAAACCGGCAGGTCCTCAT
Source organism: Acidobacteriota bacterium (assembly GCA_016871155.1). Taxonomy (GTDB): domain Bacteria; phylum Acidobacteriota; class Terriglobia; order Bryobacterales; family Bryobacteraceae. The sequence continues at coordinate 10,358 of VFZO01000023.1, forward strand.
GCTGCGCGCCGACCGGGACCGCGTGTATGTTCAGATTCCGCTTGTCGAACTCGGCCTGAAACTCCGCGCGCTGGCTCTCCCGCACCAGGCAGAAATCCCACTGGCCCCCCGCCCGCGCCCGCGCGGCGTGCGTGTCCAGGAGCAGACCAAGATCGGGATCGGCGAGCCCGCTGGTCCCGCAACCCACATAGACCCAGACCTTGGTCTTCCAAATCGCCTCCAGGTCCCCGCGATACAGTTCGTCACGCGCAATCTGCTTGTAGGAGTTCCAATCGAGAATGACCGAATCCGGCCGCTGCCAGTGCCCGTGCAGATAGAGGATCTTCGAAGTATCGTTCTGCTGCAGCGCGATCAGCATCTCCGCGGGTGTCTTCCAAGTCACCGCTGAGACACCGGCGTGCAGCAGCAGACTGTCGTAGTTCGTCGTCGCCAGAAAGTGCCCGTTCTTTCGCAGTTCCTCGAGCGCATCCAGAACCTCGCGATGCTTGGCAGTGATCGTGCCGATCGTCTCTTTCAGCCAATCCGCAAACTGACTCCCGGACATGTTGTCCTGAACTGCTTCCGCAATTGAGATCAAGTTGTTCGACTTCGGCGCTTTGGAAAGCAGCGTCAGATACGCGTCGGCGGTTGCTTCTTCGATCCACTTGTGACGATTGAGCTTCTCCACCCCATGCTTCAACAACCCCGCCCACGACGCCTGTGGATGATTGCCGCTCGCCGCAATCGACACCCCGGTCCCCGTCACAAAGACAACCTTCGTGCGGCCCAGCGCCGCCCGCAACTGTTCTTCGGGGGTCATTCGCTACCGCGTAGTCGAGGCCGTTGGGACTGTCGTGTCGAAACCGTGTTGGGAGCGATGGGTTGGGCCGTCGAAGAACTGGGTGGATTTGAAAAGCTCGTGGCGGCCGTCGCCGGCTTCGGGGCGGGCCAGGGCCAGGATCTCTTCCTTTGCCGCGCGCGATAGCGGTTGGAAGTCTTTGGCGATGGCCAGATCGGCGAGTAACTGCTCCATCGTTGTGTAGCCGCGGCAAAGGGTTGTGATGGGCAGGCTCAACGAGTACCGCACGCACTGCTCCGCGGTGAGTTTCGTTTGCGACGGGATGCGGGCCACGTACGGGCCGCCGCCCAGGCATTTCATGCCGATTACCGACACACCCTTCTTGACACACACGGGCAACACTTCGTTCTGGAAACTCCGGTAGAAGGCATCGAGCGGATTGATGGGCATCTGCGCCGTGGTCCACGTTACGTTTTTACCCAGCATCTTCAGGTGAATCGACGGGTCCTTGTGCCCGGTGAAGCCGATGTGCCGGATCTTGCCCGCCTTCTTCGCCTCCAGCGCCGCTTTCAACGGGCCGCGCTCCACGACCCAATCCGGGTCGTTGTCGTAGTTGATCTCGTGGAACTGCCACAGGTCGAGCCGGTCGGTCTGCAAGCGGCGCAGCGACTCGTCGAGGTTGGCCATCGATGTCTTGTAGTCGCGCCCGCAGTTCTTCGACATCAGGAAGACCTTCGCCCGGTAGCCGTCGCGGAGCGCGTGACCCATCACCGTTTCGGCCTCACCGTTCAGGTAGTCCCAAGCGTTATCCATGAAAGTCAACCCGGCGTCCACCGCCGTCCGCACCATACGCGTGGCCGCAGCCTGTTCCTTGGCGCCCACGCGGCCCAGGTGCGCTCCGCCCATGGCGAGGATGGAGACGTTCTCGTTTGTCGCGCCCAAGCGGCGCGTGGGAATCGCTCCGGACACGGCGGTCTGCGCGGGAGCGGGCAGCGCCAACGCGGCGGCCAACAACGATCGTCGAGGGATCATCTCAAGAGCATACGAAACTTTTTTCGTGCGGCGGAATAGAAGCCGCGCGCCCCGGATATGTTTCCCCGGTGGGATAGACGGCGCCGTCAGTCCTCAAAATTCGAAACCTCTTCAGGAGTCCAAACATGAGACTGATTTCCACGAGCGCGCTCGCGCTCTGCCTTGCCACCGCCGCATTCGCACAGCCCAACGGCCGGCCCGTTCCGGGCAGCGGCCTGATCGACCAGCCGGGCAGCTATTTCTTAACGGGAGACCGCTTCGCAGTCGGCACCCGCGCGGCCATTCTTATCACGGCCAGCGACGTCTCGCTCGACTTGAATGGCCAGATGCTCTCCGGCGCAACGGGCCTCGAAATTCGCGGCACCAACGGCGTGACGGTGCGCAACGGCAGCATTTCGACGACTGGGATGGGCGTGCTGGTGATGCGCTCCAACAACTTCCGCATCGAGGGGCTGAACATTCGCGGCACGGGCAGCGAGATGGGCATCGTCGTTGTGCAGTCGCGCGGCGGCATCGTGAATGCCAACGCGGTCTACAACACGTTCCTCGGTGTCTTCGTGCGTGGCAGCCAGACGGCCGGCAACCGCATCAGCAACAACGTCCTGACGGCCGGCCCCGCCGGCGGCGCGCTGGGCATTTGCTACAACCCCGCCGAAGGCGACCCCCAAGGACCGCGCGGAGACCTGATCAGCGGCAACACGATCCACGGTTTTGAGATGGGCTTTCAGGCCTCGATCACGTCCCGCTACAACCTTTTTAGAGGCAACTCGGTCTTCTTCCGCGTCAAGGCATTCGAATTGCTGAACGACACGAACAAGGAATCCGGCAACGACGCCATCAGCCTGCAGTAACCGCCTGGCGGCTGACCTAGCTCGCGCTTGAACATGGCGATGATCGCACTTGGACCGCTGTAACTCAACGGTTCGGACGTTGCGGTCACGCTGTGGGCAAGCGCGAGCTTTTCCACTCCTACGCAACAGAGATCACGGCCAACCGCGGGCGGATCTTGATGGAGATCTGCTCCCTGCCGGGCATCGGAAGGCTGCTGTTTTTCGAGGATACGGAGGGAACTATCGCCGGCGCCATGGCCCGAGCGAGCAGCCGGGGTAGTTCAAAAGTCCGCCGGACGCTTTCTCACGGGCGTTCGCGTTAGTGCTGAACGGATTGAGCACTGGCTGATCGGATGAGTCCGCGGCACTAGAACCCTGAGCCCCTGACAAAGCTTTTGCGGGAACTCAACTTGAGGCTCTGCCACCTAGGAAACGCGGCGATAGCTCGCTTGGAGCCGGCTCGTGAAGAGCCGTTCCTCTCAAACTGCTCGCCACTCGCCAATTGACTGTTCGGGGATAACACTCCAAACATCTCAGTTGGGCGCAGGGATGCTCGGGCGGATCAACGGCCGCTGGAGACGCCGAATTAGACGCGCGGTGCCTTCAGCTAACCTTTTGCAGTTCGCCGCGCTCGGTGACGATTTGGACGTACGTGGCGTCTGGGGCCAGATCGATCTCGCCAAACCGGACGAAAAGGCGGTCGTGGGGTTCGGGTTTGACTCCGACAACGGCCCACTTCATACGGTCTGCGCTCCATTCCTCCCAGTGGCTCGATCTTAGCGGGCACCTTGTTCTCGCCGCACAATCGCCAATCCTCCAGGAGTTCCTCGCTATGCATCATCGCCCACTCTTGCACAAGATGGAAGGCCCGGGTGGGCTATTCGCCTTCGATGATCTCGAGGGTCTCGATGTCAACCGTTGCTTCGAACTCGCCGTAACGCGCGTGAAAATGCCGAGGAGGGTGGTCGTTACAACACCTGCGGACCTAGATCCCGATCCGCATGGTTCCAGATGTTCCGCCCGAATGACGCACCGCTCGGAGGTTTCGTCGAGGATCGGGAAAAAGGGAGCGATTTTCCAACGGGTGAAGCGCGATGCCCGGCCCCTTCGCAAAGTGACACGCGGCGGGCACCCCTTTACTTGGCGTGCGCGGGGTGATAAAAATTTCATCTATGCGTATTCGTTATTGGGTCTTTCTTGTATCCGCTGTCATCGCCCTCGGGCAAGTTGAGCGCGCTTCGATCGTGGGCAACATCACCGACAAATCCGGCGCCGCCATGGCAGGCGTGGAGGTTACGGTCACCAGCGCCGCCACGAACACTTCGCAGCGGCTGCTCACCGACGACGCCGGCGCTTACTCCGCCGTGAATCTCATCCCGGGAACCTACAACGTTCAAGCGTCGAAGGCCGGATTCCGCAACGCCATCTTTCGCGATTTCGTGTTGCAGGTGAGCCAGGCGGCGCGCCTGGACATTACGCTGGAGGTCGGCGACGTAAACCAGTCGGTGGAGGTGGTGGGCGCCGCGCCGCTGCTGCAAACCGAGAACGCGAGCGTCGGCCAGGTTATCTCCAAGGAAGCGGTGCAGTCTCTTCCTCTGAATGGACGGAACTTTGTGCAGTTGGCGATTCTGGCGCCCGGCGTGACAGGGCTCGACTACGCGCAGCCGAACACGATCAACTCCGGCCGCCGCCCCGACGAACTGCGGCCCGGCGGGACGGCGATCGCCGCCAACGGCGCGCGCAGCACTTCCAACCAAGTGTTGATCGACGGTATCGATAACACCGAGATGATCTCCCAGACGTTCATCGTGCGTCCAGCGGTGGAAGGGATCCAGGAGTTCAAGGTGTTGACCAATAACTCCGGCGCCGAATACGGGCGCTCGGCCGGCGCCGTGGTCGTCATCACATCGAAGTCCGGCTCGAACGAGTTCCACGGCTCCGTGTTCGAATTCCTGCGCAATGAGGTGTTCGATTCGCGCAACTTCTTCGCCCGCACCGATGCGCCCAAGCCGCCCTTCAAGCTGAATCAATACGGCGTCGCGCTGGGCGGTCCGATTCGCCGTAACAAGACCTTCTTCTTCGCCGACTACGAGGGCTACCGCGAGATCTTCGGCGACACCCAGTTGGTAACCGTGCCCACCGCCGCGATGAAGGGCGGCGATTTCCGCGGCGTAGCGGCGAACGGCGTTTTCGATCCGCTCACGACCGGCGGCAGCCCCGCCGCGCGCCAGCGTTTTCCGAACGACACGATTCCGGCCTCGCGCTTCGATACGATCGGCTCCGGGCTGGTGCGGATGTGGCCCCTGCCCCAACGCACCGGCAACGTCAACAACTTCGTCGCCAATCCGATCAAGAAGTCGAGCCTCCATCGCGCGGACGGACGGGTGGATCACCAGTTCAACGCCAACAACAACGCATTCTTCCGCTATTCGATCGATAAGAGCCTGATCACCATGCCCGACACCTTCGATAAGCGCATCGGCGGCAACGAGGCCAGCTTTGCAGGCGACAACACGGTGACCGGGCGCAACATGGCCGGTGCGTATACCCGGGTGATTTCACCATCGACCGTCGGCGACTTCCGCTACGGCTACACACAATTCAACATGGCGCTGCTGCCCACCACGCTGACCGATCCGCTGTGGGGGCGGATCCCCGGCCGCGATAGCGGCGACAAGTTGCAGCCGACAGCGCCGATCGTCGGCACGACGGGCTATGCCGGGCTGGGCAACGCACGGTCCACGCCACTGATTCGCGACCAGAAGATGCACGAGATCCTCGGCAACATTTCGACGTTGAAGGGCGCGCACAACATCAAGTACGGAGTGGACCTGCGGTTCCGCACGACCGGCGAAACCGCATCGCCCCCAGGAGAGAGCGCCTTTGGCCGGTGGAATTTCGACGGCGCGTATACTAGGAATCCGGCCTCGCCCGGCGGCACCGGCGACACGATCGCCACGATGCTGTTGGGATATCCGCAAGCGCTGCGGCGCGACGTGTTCCTGCCCGGCACGGCGACGTTGAATACCAACGAATGGAACTTCTACATTCGCGACGAGTGGCGCTTGACGTCGAAGCTGACGTTGAACGTTGGCCTGCACTATGAGATCAACACGCCATTCGTCGAGAAGAAGAATCAGTGGGTGAACTTCGACCCCGTGACCGGCCGGCAGTTGGTTGCCGGCGTCAACAGTGTTTCCGATACGGGAAACATCAACACGGATTACAAGGCCTGGGGGCCGCGAGTCAGTTTCGCGTACCAGTTCGGCAAGCGCACTGTTTTCCGGGGCGGCTACGGGCTATTCTACGAACCGCAAGGGAACTTCAATACCAGCATCCGGCAGTTCCGCCAACCGCCGTTCGGCTTCGTGGTCAATATTCCCTTTAGCGGAAACGACGTTCCCACGCGGCGGGCCTCCGATGGGTTCCCGATCACGACGCAGGTGCCAGATCTGACTCGAGGCCCGGCGTTCTACGCGCTGCGCGGTGTTACGCCGAACTATCGCAACGGCCAGATTCAACAGTTCAACCTGAGCGCGCAGAGGGAGTTCGGAAAAGACATGGTGGTGACGCTCGGCTTTGTGGGTTCGGCGGGCGCGTTGCTCAGTTGGCAGCGCAACATCAACCTGCCCGATCCCGGCGCCGGGGCGATCGATCCGCGGCGGCCTTTCGCCCGGACGCTGCCCGGCGTGACGAACATCAATTGGCTGGAGAGTTCGGCCAACTCGGCATACACGTCGATGCAGCTTTCGTTCGAAAAACGGTACTCGCGCGGGCTCTATTTGTTGAGCAACTGGACGTGGGCCCACGGTCTGGACAACGTTGGCGGAGACGGCGGCGCGAACGGGCCGGTTCCGCAGGACCCGCAGAACCGGCGGGCGGACTGGAGCAGTTCCAACGCCGATATGCGCCATCGCGTGAACTTCGCGGCATCGTATCTGCTGCCGTTCGGGCAGTCCCTGAGCGGTCCGGCAAAAGCAGTATTGACCGGCTGGGAGTTGGGCGTGCTGTCGGTACTGCAATCCGGATTGCCGTTTACGGTAACGGTGGCGGGCTCGCCGTCGAACACGGGTTCCGGATCGCGCGCGAACGCGGTGCCGGGCGTGGAAGCGAAGCTGGATAACCCGACAATCAATCGATGGTTCAACGCGGCGGCGTTCGCGACACCACCGGCCTTCACATGGGGCACGCTGGGCCGTAACACGCTGCGCGGTCCCGGTATCGTCAACGTCGATCTGTCCGCGGCGAAGAAGTTCACGTTCGCCGAGACGCGAAAGCTCGAGTTCCGCGCCGAGTTCTTCAACGCGATGAATCATCCGCAGTTCGGCCTGCCGGCATCGACGGCCGGCGTGGGCAACGCGGGCACGATCGCCTCCACGCAGCGCTCCAACCGGCAGATTCAGATGGCGCTGCGATTCGCGTTTTGATAGTACAGTAAGCATCATGTCCACGATGCACTCCCGGCGGCTGTTTCTGACGGCCGCCGGCGCCCTGTCCGCGCAAGTTTCTCCGGAACCCACGGTTCGCGACTGGAGCGGCCGCGTGCCGATCAAGTATCCGGACCCGGATGTGATCGCGCTCGACGCGCGGTTTCGCAAGTATATGATCGGCAACACGTCGATGAAGAAGCTGCACACCGGCACATCCTGGGCCGAAGGGCCGGCGTGGAACGGCGTCGGAAAATATCTGGTGTGGAGCGACATTCCGGCGAATGTGCAGCTTCGCTTGATCGACGACGATTCGCGCGTGACGGTTTTCCGGAACCCGGCCGGCTATTCGAACGGCAACACGTTTGACTACGAGGGGCGGCAGCTTTCGTGCGAGCACGGCGGCCGTCGCGTGGTCCGCTACGAATACAACGGCACGGTGACCGTGATCGCCGAACGGTTCGAAGGCAAGCGGTTGAACTCGCCGAACGACATCGTCGTGCATCCCGACGGGAGCATCTGGTTCACCGATCCGCCGTATGGAATCGGGGGAGATTACGAGGGATTTCGCGCGCAGAAGGAGTTGAAGGAGTCGGTGTACCGGGCCGATCCGAAGACGGGCCGAGTGGAGAAGTTGACCGACGAGGTTTCGGCGCCGAACGGGATCTGCTTTTCGCCCGACTATAAGAAGCTCTACATCGCCGACACCGGCGCGCAGGGCCGCGATATGAAGGTGTGGGACGTGGACGGTGCTACGGTGCGAAACGGCAAGCGGTTCGCGCTGCTTGAGATTCCCGGCGCGAAGACGCCCTCAGCGGCGGACGGCATTCGCTGCGATGTGGACGGCAACATCTGGTGCGGAGCCCGGCCGGGCGTGCTGGTGCTGGCGCCGACGGGGGAGCAGATCGGGATGATCCGGCTGCCGGAGAATTGCGCGAACGTCTGCTTCGGCGGCGTGAAGCGCAACCGGCTGTTCATGACGGCGAGCCAGGGTTTGTATGCACTGTACGTGAATACGTCGGGCGCGCATATTGCGTAAGCGCCGGAATTCGTTGAGCGCGCCGTTCGTCGAATGCACTTGGAAGCCCGGAAATGGACGCGGGCCGGGGTAGGATTAGGGAGTGGGAATTCTAATTTCAGCGTTGGTTGGGGCGGCTGTTTGGGCCGGACCGGCGGATGATTTGTACCGGCAGACTCGCTATGCCGAGGCGCTGCAGGCGGTGTCCGGGGCGTTGGACGGGAAGAACGCTTCGGCCTATTTGCTGGCCGGGCGGGCGGCGTTTGGGCTTCGGGATTTTAAGAAGGCCTCGGAGTATCTAGAGCAGGCCACGGCGCTGGCGCCTTCGGACTCGGTGGCACGGCACTGGCTGGGGCGGGCGATGGGCCGGCGCGCCGAGACGGCGTTCCCGCTGGCGATGCCCGGGTTGGCGAGCAAGGCGCGTCAACACTTCGAAAAAGCGGTGTCGCTGGATTCCCGCAACTACGAGGCGCTGGAGGACCTGTTCACCTTCTACACGATGGCGCCCGGCTTCATGGGCGGCGGGTTGGAACGCGCCGAAGGGCTGGTGACGAAGTTCGAGGCGATAGGTGCGGCCGAAGGCGAGTATGCGCGCGCCCGGATGCAGGAGGAGCGCAAGCAGTACGCGCAGTCCGAGGCGCATTGGCGGCGGGCGTCGGAACTGGCGCCGAAATCGGCCGGCCGGCTGTTGGACATGGCTCGATTTCTGTCCAGGCGCGGGCGCGTGGCGGAAGGATTGGAGTGGGTGGCGCGCGCGGAGAAGCTAACGCCGGGAGCGCCCGAGGTTCTCTACGGAAAGGCCGAGTATCTTATTGAGGCCAAGCGCGACCTGCAGGCGGCGCGGGGCTTACTGGAGCAGTATTTGAAGGCGCCGCTCAATCCCGATCTGCCTTCGCGCTTCGACGTGGAAAAGCTGCTGAAGAAGACGCGATGAACGTTCGCGAGGTGTTGCAGCAGAGCGTTCAAGCGCTGCGCGCGAACTGGGTGCGCACGCTGTTGACGGCGCTGGGCCTGGTGATCGGAAACGCGTCGGTGATTCTGGTAGTGACGATCTCGATGACGAGCCGCGACTACGTGCTGGAGCAGATCCGGGGCATCGGATCGAATCTCATCATCGCTTACTACGAGGCAGGCAACCGAACGGGAACGTCGGTGGAGGCGGACTTCGTGAAGATCGCCGATGTGGTGGCGGTGCGCGAGGCGCTGCAGGGGCGGATTTCGGCGGCGACGGGCGTGATGACGGTCTACGACCAGATGGTGATCGAGGGCAAGGTGCGCGATGTGAAGATCATCGGCTCGGATGAGCAGTATGCGCCGCTGAGAAATCTGGTGCGCGTGGCGGGCCGGTTCATGGCCGCCGACGATGTGACGCTGCGAAACCGGGTGGCGATGTTGACGGAGAAGCTGGCGGTGCGATTATACGGAAGCAACTCGAACGCCGTGGGCCAGGTGGTGAAGATCCAGGGACTGCAGTTCACGATCATCGGATCGTTTCGCGAGAAGACGGATAGCTTCGGGCTTTCGGAGTTGTCGACGGAGACGATTCTGATTCCGATGACGGTGCTGAAGTATTTGACCTCCGAAGAGAAGATCGACCCGATGTACGTGCAGGCGCGCGATGCGGGGGAGGTGGTGGCGCTGACGCGGCAGGTGCAGTCGATATTGGAATCGCGGCACCGGGCGGGCGCGAAGTACTATGTCGACAACCTAACGGCGATTCTGGACGCGGCTGAGAGTATCGCGTTGATTCTTACGCTGGTGCTGGTGCTGGTGTCGGCGATCGCGCTGCTGATTTCCGGCATCGGGATCATGAACATCATGCTGGTGACCGTGACGGAGCGAACGCGGGAGATTGGCATCCGGAGGAGTGTAGGCGCGACCCGGAACGCCGTATTGACGCAGTTTCTGGCCGAGGCAGTGCTGATCTCGATGGGGGGCGGGCTGGTGGGCATCGGCCTGGGCGTGGCCGGGCCGTGGGCGGCTTCGTACTTTTCGGGCGTGGACATTCCGATTTCGCCGGTGTCGGTGATGGTGGCGTTTGGGACGTCGTTCCTGGTGGGGCTTGTGTTCGGGTTGTTGCCCGCGCGGCGGGCGGCCGGGCTGAATCCGACGGAGGCGCTGCGGTACGAGTAGTTTGTGCCGGGCGGCGCACGTGTGATATTGTTTCCGGGCGCGGCCGTTTCGCCGCGGAGGAAGAACTAAGAGGAGATGAGCAACATGACACACAGCATACGAATCATTTTGGGCGGCTTGGCGGCGTCGAGCCTGGCATTCGCGAGTGCGATTACGGTCCCCGAGATCAATATGACCTCGGCCGCGGGAGCGATTTCGCTGATCGGTGGAGCGGCGCTGGTGCTTCGCAGCCGCCGCAAGAAGAGCTAACGGCCACCTGATTCAATCCTTCCGGAACGGCGCGAAGAGTATCGCGATCACGCTGCGATGCCTGGACTCCGGAAAGTTTGCAATCCCCGTCGGAAAGCCCGGCAGTGAACTGGCTGGGGCCTTGCGCCACGTGCCGGCAAGGCGGTCCCAGCAGGTGAGTGCCTGGCCAAAGTTGGAGTTGAAGTCGGCCGGGTCCGCCGAGTGATGGACCCGGTGAATCGTGGGTGTGACGAAGACGGCACGCAAAGGGCGTTCCAGCGCCGGCGGGAGAGCCACATTCGCATGACTGACCAGATTCACCAGGGTCGAGATCAACTCGGAGGCGAGTGCCGCGCCTGGAGGCGCGCATAGGAGGGCGACGGCCGCCGTTTTCACGCCAGTTGCCGCGACGATTTCGAATGGATGGAAGCGAGCCGCCACGGAGACGTCGAAATCGGGGTCCGAGTGATGGACCGCGTGGAAACGCCAAAGGAGCGGCACGGCGTGGAAGAGCCGGTGCGCGGCGTATTGCGCCAGGTCGAGAGCCAGAACGGCGATCAGCCACTGGAGCGGAACCGGGAGACCGGGGCGATTGAGCAGGCCCCACGCTCCGTTTTGGACAGCGAGCGCCGTGACGACGGGCGTGGTCCGCAAGACGACCGATTGGAGGGCCGCGGCGGCGAGGAGAAGTGCTCCGTGGTTCAGCCAGCGGCGCCCGGTTGGCCGGGTCAGCGGCGCCGCCGGGCTGAGAGATTCGTAGACCGAAAGAAGGAGGAAGCCCGCGCCGAAGCCGATGACGATGCTTGCATTCTCGAGTTCGTTCCAGTTCATGGCGCGCCGCGATCCGGCAGATGGAGGCTCGGCGATTGTACCATGAGCGGGTGGGGATTCTCGAAGGAATGGCCGGGAGGGCGCTGGCGTGTGCGCTGTTACTCGGCGTGGAGGGGCTGGCCGTTTCGTTGGCCTTCGATGGGGGGACAATCACCGCGGAGCGGGGCGCGCTCGGCGCCGTGCGGGATTGGGGAGCCTGGACGCTTCGATGGGCGCTGGCGTCGGCGTTGCTGTTCGGCGCGCTGGTGTGGCAAAAGGGAAACACAGCGGCCGCCGGCTCGCGTTTCCGGCCCGGATGGCTGCTAGGGAACCTGGCCGTGTTTGGGATGTTCTGGACCCTGGGGACGCGGGTCTACGGCGGCGAGGCCACGGCTGGAGCCGCGATTGCCGGTTGGCTGGCCGCGGGTATTGGGATGGTGATCACGGCGGCGATGGCCGTAGCGCGGCTTGCGGATTGGGCGGCGTTTGCGCGCACGACGGGATGGCTAGGGCCGCAGGCAGCGCTCGCCGCGGCGATCGGATGTGCGGCGGGCCTGCTGAGTTGGCGCCTGTGGGGGCCGGTGACACTCGCAACGTTCTCACTATCGGAGATGGTGCTGGGGCTGTTTCGTTCGGAGTATGTGTCGGACCCGGACTCGGCGAAACTCGGCACAAGCCGGTTTTTTGTGTTTATCAGCCAGGAGTGTTCCGGGCTGGAAGGCGTGGGGCTGATGCTGGTTTGCGGGTTGATGTGGCTCACGGTGTTCCGCAGCGAATTCCGCTTTCCGCGGGCGCTTCTGCTGCTGCCCGCCGGCATGGTGTTGATTTACCTGTCGAACGTGGCGCGCATCGTCGTGCTGATATTGATTGGGGACGCCGGATACCGTGAGATCGCTGCGCGGGGATTTCACTCGCAGGCGGGATGGCTGGCGTTTTGCGCCGTGACGATCGGCTTCATGGTGGTGTCCGGAAGAAGCGATCTGTTCCGGGCCGTGCGGGACGAGGACGAGGTGGAGTATGCCGCGGCTCCGTACTTGGCGCCGTTTCTGGCGGTCATGGCGGCGGCGGTCGTTTCGCAAGCGATGACGGGATCGTTCGAATGGATGTACGTGTTGCGAATACCGGCCGCGATCGCCGCGTTGCTCTACTTTCGAACGAGGTACCGGACCATCGATTGGCGGTTCGGCTGGCCGGCGGCGGCGGCCGGATTTCTAGTGTTCGCCGTTTGGGCGGCGTACGACTTGTTGATGGGCGGCGAAGCGGCGGGAATGCCAGTTGAGCTGCGGAACGCCAGTAGCGGCGTGCGTGTTGCGTGGCTCGCGGCGCGGTGCGTGAGTGCGGCGATCGCCGTTCCGGTGGTGGAGGAGTTGGCGTTCCGGGGGTTTTGTCAGAGACGGTTGCAGGCGGAGGACTTTGACCGCGTGCCGTGGACCAGTTGGAATTGGCCTGGGCTGATCGGGGCGTCTACCGTTTTCGGTTTATTGCATGGATCGTACTGGCATGTGGGAACTGTGGCCGGGGCGATATATGGCGGGGTTATGGTGTACCGGGGGCGGTTGGGTGAAGCCGTGGCGGCGCATGCGATTACTAATGGGTTGTTGGCAGCGTATGTCCTGGCGACGGGCCGGTGGCAGATGTGGGCCTGAGGGGCTAGGCGACGGTGGTGAGCGACAATTCGACGGAGTCGCCGGTGCGCAGGTGTTCCCGGGCGCGCACTTGCGCCTTGATGGGCAGCAGGTAGGCATTGCGCCGGCGGTCCCAGAAAATCGATGTGTTCCAGCGCGTGACGCCGAGCGCTACCCGGACGCGCACAGACCCGCCCGGTTTCTGCGCGCCGCGGTGAGCCGCGTGGAGCTCGGCGGAGACGGCAGCCGGCACCGTGACGAAATGCCACGCGGCGGCGCCGTCGTAGAGCCACAGCGGTGCGCGAAAGAGGTACTCGGTTTGCGCGCTATCCCTTGCCATGCCCGAAGAAGTTCACGAGCGTCTGGTCGAATGCAAACAGAGCAGCCATCAGCATTAGCGCGAAGGCGGCCGCCTTCGCCCGCGCGGCGAACGGTGAGGGCGCTTCGTTTGACGACGGCAGCAGCGTCCGGATGGCCTGGAGAACGCGGTCTCCGTTCAAAGCGACTATGAGGAACAACAAGAGTGTGTAGATCGTCGCGCTGGCGAGCGCGCCGTACTTGTCGAGAAAGATCACGTCGAAGACGATAATGTTCACCATGATCGGCAAGAGGATGGCTACTCCGATGAGTTTGGTCCGGTTCCAGAGCAGGAACCAAGCGCCGGCGACTTCGGCGATGCCGATGAAGAAGATGTAGGCGAACGAGTAGCCCATGAAGGTCCACGCCAACTCGAATGGCCCGGCTTGATCGAGCGTAAGGCTCGCGACATCCGGTGGCAGGTGGCCCCGGCGGTAGAACTGGCCGCCGAGAATCTTCCCGATGCCGTAGATGTTCAGAAAGATAAAAACGTACCAGCGGGCGGCGAGTTCGACGACTCTGGCGCGGCTTTGGGACTGCGGCTGTTGTTCCATGGCTATCCGGAAGTACGAGGCGGGAGCGAGGAATGTTCCGGCTAAGGCTGGATGTTCTGATTTCGCCGGAAGCGGTTTCCAGGATCGAAACGGGCTTTCACTTCGCGGAGTCTAGCGTAGTTGGCACCGTAGGCCTCGGCGGTGCGGCCGGTTTCGTCGCTGGAGAGGGCGTTGACGTAGACCGAGCCGGCGGTCCATGGCTGCAGGGAGCGGAAGGTGTTGCGCGTCCAATCGATCTGCGCGGCGTCTTCCTCCGCGCCGGACCAGAGCGAAAGAATGACGAGGTCGAAAGCATGGTTCCGCGCGCCGAAGGCGGTGGCGCCCGGCTCGGGCGCCGTGGCCCGGCCGTGTGCATGTTCGATCATGACCAAGGTTCGCGGCGAGGGAATGGTGGTGGTCGCCGCCGCCACGGCGTCGATGGCTTCGCCGGGGAGCCCGGAGAGGTAGCTCGATTTCCAGTAGCTGCGAATGCCGTAGGGCGCGGCCCCGTCGAGCATTTGCTGCAGCGCGAGATATGGCATCCAGTTGACCATGTCTGCGACCGGCGGCCCAAACTTACGGAGCGGTTCGAGGAGCCGTTCGCCTTCGGCGCGATCGTCGCCGCAGTAGCACGGGATTAAAGCGACCGCGGGGAATCCATCGGGAGTTGTGACGATACCGCTGTAGACAATCAACTCGTCAGGCAGGCCCGCCTCGCAGAAGTCGCGAAAATGGCGAAGGACCTCCGCTGTGGAGGATCTTGGATAGACGAGCATGCCGGAAAGGACTTGAGTGACCGGGTACAGGCGGTAGGTGATCGAGGTGACCACACCGAAGTTTCCACCTCCGCCCTTCAGCGCCCAGAACAGGTCCGGATTCTCTTCCGCGCTCGCCGTCACGACGGTTCCGCCGGCCGTGACGACTTCGTAGGAGAGCGTGTTGTCGCAGGCGAGACCGCAACGGCCCATGAGCCATCCGATGCCGCCGCCGAGAGTCAGCCCGGCGATCCCAGTTGTGGAAACCAGGCCACCGGTGGTTGCGAGCCCGTGTAGCTGTGTTTCGCGATCGAACGAACCCCAGGTGTGTCCGGTCTGCGCAGTGGCGGTCCGGGCCTTGGGGTCGACCGTCATGCCCTTCATCGGAGTGACATCGATGACGAGTCCATCGTCCACCATTGCCAGCCCTGCGACGTTGTGGCCCCCGGCGCGGATGGCCGGATAGACGCCGCTCTCTTCGGCGAAGCGGACAGCCGCGACGACATCGGCGGGGCCCGTGCATCGCGCGATGACGGCGGGCCGCCGGTCGATCATTCCGTTCCAGATTTGGCGCGCGGAGTCATAGCCGGCGGCGCCGGGAGTGAGAATTTCGCCGCGGAAGCGCGGCCGCAGTTTTTCGATGTCCATGGGAGGCCTACGTTTTTTCGGCTCATCTTATCATGCGCTGCCCGCACCAGCGTTCCTGTACACTGAGGAGAAACTTCGAAGGAGATGTTCATGAGATTGGCGAATATGGCGTTGCTGCTCGCGGCGGCCGCGGCTTGGGCGCAAACGAACGCGGGCCCGAATAAACCGGAGACGGCGCTGCCGTTTAGTATGACCACAGTGTCGACATTCGGCTTGCCCTGGCGCATTGCCTTCCTGCCCGACGGACAGATGCTGGTCACCGAGAAGATCGGCCCGGTGTGGCTGGTGTCGGCAAAGGGCGAAAAGATCGCGCCGCTGTCAGGCACGCCGCCGGTCTATTGGCAAGGGCAAAACGGAATGCTCGGCGTTTATGTTTCGCCGCACTTCGAGACGGACCAGAGCATCTACCTGACCTACATCGAGCCCGGCGAATACGGCGGCAGCCAGGTGCTGGCGCGGGGCAAACTGATCACGGGCCGGGTGAAGCGCCTTGAGAACTTCGAGGTCCTGTGGCGGCAGATGCCGCGTGGCAAGGGCGGCCAGGCCGGCGGACAGATCGCGTTTTCGCCCGATGGGCAGTATATCTACATGACGGTCGGCGACCGCCAGCGCATGACGCCGGCGCAGGATCCGGATCAGCCCGTCGGAAAAATATTGCGGCTGACGCTGGACGGCAAGCCCGCCCCCGGCAATCCGAACTTTGGCAAGACGGGCGCCTCCACGATCTCGCTGATCGATCCTCCGCGCGATACCGAGGTGGCCAAGAACGCAAAGGTGGTGAGCACCTACACGTTCCCCGGTCCCAACATGACGCCGGCCGAGACGTGGGCCTCCGGATTCCGCGCTCCGTACGGACTGGCGTTTTCGCCCACGGGCGAGTTGTGGGAGGTGGAGCATGGGCCGCGCGGCGGCGACGAATTGAATCTGATTCAAAAGGGTAAGAACTACGGGTGGCCGCTGGCGTCGTTCGGCATGAACTACAACGAAGTGCCGATTCCGAGCCACGATTCGCGGCCCGAATTCACCAAGCCCGTGATTTATTGGGTACCGGTGATCGCTCCGGGCAATCTGATGTTCTATCAGGGCAAGAGATCGTTTCTGCAATGGGACGGCAGCGGCTTCATCAGCGGCATGGGCAGCATGAGTTTGAACCGTATCGTATTCGACGGCAAGGGCGGCGCGAAGGCGGCCGAGCGTTGGGAGGTCGGAAAGCGGATTCGCGATGTGGCGCAGGCGCCCGATGGAACGCTGTGGCTTCTGGAGGATGCGAATCCCGGCGCGCTGATCCATGTGACGCCCAAGTAGACTGACGGGCTGTTTAGCTTGCTGAGTGCGGCGCCGTTTCAGTCGCCCCGGTCCCGCTCGCGGAACAGCCGCCGCTGTGCTCTGGAAACCGCTTTCCAACGCTTCTTGTCCGCCTGTTGGGCGTTCGCGTCCGCTTGCCTCGCATTGTGCCGGGCTTCGCGGGTTAGCTTTCGATAGCTTGCCCACCGTTCCTCGCCGATGGTTCCGTCGGCGAGGGCGCGCTGGACCGCGCAGCCGGGCTCGCTTATGTGTTGGCAGTCGGAGAAGCGGCACGCGGCGGCGAGTCCGGTGATCTCCGGGAAGCCGCGTTCCAGCGCTTCTCCGCCGGCAAGCAGGCCCAGTTGGCGCATGCCCGGCGTATCCATCAACCATGCGCCGCCGGGCAGTTGGATCAACATGCGAGCGGTGGTTGTGTGCCGCCCGCGCGAATCGCTGGCGCGGACTTCGCGTGTAAGCAGGTCCCCCGCGCCGAGGGCATTGGCGATGGTCGACTTGCCGGCGCCAGAGGAGCCGAGCAGCGCGGCGGTGACGCCGGGCCGCAGCCAGGGCCGGAGCGGTTCAGCGGACTCGCGAGCCGAGACTACGAGCAGGTCCGCGTCCGCGGCTGCCTCTCGCGCCTGTTCCAGCGAGAGAGCGAGGTCCGCGCACACGTCGCTCTTGTTCAAGACCACCACGGGCCGGGCTCCACTTTCGAAGGCCAGCACGAGGTAGCGCTCGAGACGGCGCGGCGAGAAATCGCCATCCAGGCCGCACACGACAAAGACTACATCCACGTTGGCGGCCACGCATTGGCCGGCGGCGGTCCGCCCGGGCGCCTTGCGCACGAAAGCCGTTTGTCTTGGTTCTACTGTTTCGATTAAGCCGAAGCCACCGGCGTGCCGCAGGTAGACCCAATCGCCCACGACGGGCAAGTCCTGAAAGGCCCGTAACGCCCCGGCGGGATGGGCTGGAAACTCGACGCAGTCGAGGATCACTCGATACTCTTCCTGGGCCCCGAATGACACACGGGCCCGCACCAGATCTGGTTGGTTCATCGCTTGTTCGCTTCCTATTCAACCGTTTGAATACGCGGCTACACGTCCCGCCGCCGGGGTGAGCAGGCTGCCGTATTTGACGCTGTCCCTGCCGGGGCAGCTTATTTAGCGAACAATTTGAGCCAAGCCGCAGGATAGCAAAATGGAAGGCGCCGTGTTCAACGCCGCCTGGGCCTTGTGTCTGGGCTGCGAGGGTCCTGCCTTATTCGTGCCGCAGCGCGACGAGCGGATCGATTTTCGAAGCGCGCCTTGCCGGCAGATAGCCGGCAAGAATCCCGGCGCCGGCAAGGATGACGCCGGCGAGCGCGAGGATCGCCGGGTCGTTGGGCTTGGTTTCAAATAGGAGCGACTCCACGAGTTGCGAAGCGGCCAACGCGGCTGGGACGCTGATCGCGATTCCGATCAACACGAGAACCAGAACCCTTCGCAGGACCATCCAGACAACCGCGCCACGCCGCGCCCCCAGGGCCATTCTGATGCCGATTTCATTGATCCGGCGCGCGACCGCGCAGGACATCGTTCCGTAGAGACCAATACACGAAATGAGCAGCGCCAGCGCGGCGAAACCCGTGCAGAGTTTGGCGAAGGCGACCTCCTGGCCGATGGTGCGGTCGATCTCGGCGGCTTGCGAAACGATGTTGGTGACGGGAATCCGCGAGTCCGCTTCCTTGACGATGTCGCGAATGTTACTCGCATGGCGCAGCGGGTCGCCCGCCGTCCGCAGCGCGTACGTCATTCCCCGCAGCGAAACCTGGCTGGCGGCGATAAACACAGTCATCGGGTTCTCGCCCTTCAGGCTGCCGTACCGCAGGTTCGCTGAGACGCCGACGATCTCGAGTTCGCGCTTCTCCTTTAGAAACGCGATGCGGTGGCCGATTGGATTCCGGCCATCGAAATATGTGCGGGCCAAACGCTCGCTGATGACGGCAACGGGCGCGGAGCCAGGCTGGTCGCGGTCGTCGATTTCGCGTCCGTACAGCATTGGAATCCGCATAGTCGAGTGGAAGTTCGCTCCGGTGACCAGCACGCGCGTGCCCTCGACGGTTGTTTCGCCGACCTTCATCGCGCCTCTGGCGTGGCCGGCGCGGATGAGCGACGACTGCGAGAGCGTGGCGCCAGATACTCCCGGAATTGCTTCAAAGCGCCGGCGCAGACCGGAATAGAAGTTGACGATTTCCGGGTCGCGATGGCCGGCCTTGCGCGCGTCCACGGAGAACAGGAGAATGTTCTCGCGCGCATAGCCCAGCTGCACGGAGTGCAGATTGTTGAGTGTCCGCACGAAGAGACCCGCGGCAACCAGCACGATGAGGGAGAGCGCAAGTTGCGCCACTACGAGAGCCTGCTGAGTCCAACCGCGCGGCTCGCCGGCGCGGCCGTTCTTCAGCGCGGGCATCACATCCGGGCGCGTCGCCTGCAGCGCCGGCGCCAATCCGAACAGGAGGCCGCAGAGCATGGTGAGCGCCGCGGTGGCGGCCAACACGAACCAGTTGAGTCCGGCGCCGAGCGTGAAGTTCTCCCGGCCGTTCGTGAGTAACACCGTCAGCCATTGCGTACCCCAATGGGCGAGTACGACTCCGAGAATTCCGCCGAGAGAGGCGAGCAAGAGACTCTCGGTGATCAACTGCCGCACGACGCGCCACCGGCTGGCCCCCAGGCTGAGGCGAACCGAGATTTCGCGGCGGCGCGCGGAGGCCCTTGCCAACAGCAGATTGGCGATGTTCGCGCAGGCTATTGTCAGGATCAGTCCCACCATCGCCAGAAGCACGTACAGCGGCTTGGAGTAGTCGCGGCGCAAGCTGTTGAGGCCTCCTGCGCCTGGCGTCAGCAGCAGTTCGGGAAGTTTGGCGCGCTCCCCATCGGTAGTAGCCGTGGTAGAGACCCACTGACGGAAGCGAGGAGCCATCGCGGATTGCGCTTGTTCAAGCGTTACGCCGGGACGCAGGCGGCCCATCAACTCGATCCAGTAGAAGTTGCCATTGCCATACATGGAGGCCGCTCCGGAACCGTCTAGAAGCAGATTCGCGCGCAGAGGAAGATACACGCCCGGTTCCCAGGCCGGATCGACTCCGCGAAATTCCGGCGGCGCGACACCAACGACGGTGAAGGGAACATTGTCGACAAGAATCGGCTGGCCGACCGCTTTCGCAGGCCCTCCAAAGCGGTTCTGGCTCGTGGCGAAACTCACGACGGCGACCGGGGGCGCGCCGGGTTTGTCGTCTTCGGGTCCGATGAGACGGCCGGCGGCGGGCCGCACGGCCAAGGCACGGAAGTACTCCCCCGTAACGTACTCGCCGCCGGCGCTGGAGGCCGCGCCGCCGATGGAGAGAGTTCGATCGCCGGCCCTGAAGTGTCCGAATAAAACCGAGAGAGACCCGTTCTCCTCGCGAAGCGTTTCGAACGCGCCGTAGGGGAACATCCCGCTGACATACGATCCGTGACCGCCTTTCCAAGCGAAGCCGGATACGGATTGCATCACGTGGACCCAGTCCTTGCCGCCATCCCGCGGCGGCCGGCTGTGCCAGTTGAGAACCACGAGCGACTCCGCACCGGCAACGGGCAGAGATCGCAAGAGAATCGACTCCATCAAGCTATAGATCGCGGAGTTCGCGCCGATGCCGAGGGCCAGCGTGAGGACGGCGACGGCGGCGAATCCCGGGTTCCGGCGAAGCCCCCGCCAGGCGTAGCGGATATCCTGGATCGCAGTTTCGAGGACAGCCTCGACGCGGGAGTCCCGGACCGCTTCGACGACACGCGCGGGAGACCCGAATTCGGCGCGCGTCTCGCGGCGAGCCTCGCCGGGAGTGAGGCCCGCTTCGATGCGCCGGGCTTGCATGCCGTCGTAGAAGGACGCGATCTCCTCCTCGAGATCGGCGTCGGCGCGGCCGCGGTTGCGGAGGCGTTGGAAGATCCGTTTCAGGTTCATGATTCCTCGGCGAGCACTTGATTGACGGCGATCGAGACGCGATTCCAGTTGCGCTTCTCCTCAATGAGGCGCTTGCGGCCGGCGGGAGTGATGGAATAGAACTTCGCGCGGCGGCCTGTCGCGAGTTCGCTCCACTCTCCTTCGATCCAACCGCGGTCGGCGAGCCGGTGCAGCGCCGGGAACAGCGATCCGGGGCCGATGACGAAGACGCCTTTTGTGGCTTGCGCGACACGGTCAGCGATGCCGACGCCGTGGAGAGGCTGCAGTTCAAGAGTTCGCAGGATGAGAAGGTCGAGCGTGCCCTGGAGTAGTTCGGTCTGCTTGCCCATGCGGTTATAGTATCGACATTCGATATCGAATGTCAATGTTATTTTCTGGACAGGCGGACTTGCTGCGTCGAACCGGGCTGGTAGTATCCCGTGCGGAGCTGCTCGAGTTTTTCTGGCGGGAACGTTACGTGGGGCCGACGATCGAGGCCGTCGTGGCCGGCGATTCGTTTGAACTGTGCCTCGACATAATCGGCATGTTGGGCAGAGCGGTGAATTTAGGCCGGAAGCCGAACTGCGCGTTCGTGGTAGTTGACCATCCACACCGGCGGTGTTGTGCGTTCGCGGATGGGCCGTGCCGGATGCCGGACGCGCCAAAGAGGTCTTGCCCGTGAGCGCTGCCTCGTTTGGTTTTTGGATTGTAAGTGTGCATCAAATTGAAGACTAGCTGGTCGGCTACGAACGAGAGAGTGGGAAGCACAACGCTGGTTCGGACGTCTGCCGATGCATTTACTGGGAACGTCCAAGCGAGTCAGCGTTGTTAAGCCCCTCCAAGAGGCGGTGTCGATAGCGGAGTCTGGCGCCCGCATTCAATGGCGTCATTGTGTTATGATTGTGTACACAATAGAGGCGCAGCCATGCAGACAACCAAAGTCGGAATTCGGGAGTTTCGGGAGAATCTGGCGGACTATCTGGAGTCGAAAACGCCTGTTGCGATTACGCGCCACGGTTCAACGATCGGGATCTATGTCCCCACCAAGCCAAAGCCCAGCCAAGCTGACCTGGAAGCACTGCGTGTGGCAGGTGAGCGAATGCAAGAGTTGATTGCAGCAGCGGGGACCAGCGAAGACGAAATCGCGGCTGGCTTCAAAAAAGCCCGGCGCGAGCGGCGATCGCGTAAAGTTTAGCGATGCTGGTGCTCGACGCGAATATTCTCATTCGCGCGGTGCTGGGATCGCGAGTGCTGGGCTTGCTGCGACAATACGCCGGTCCGGTCGAGTTCCTGGCTCCCGATGTGGCGTTTCAGGAAGCGCGCGAGCATCTGCCCGGTGTCCTGGAGACGCGGAAGATCCCCGTTGCTCCAGCGATGGCGACGCTCGATCTGCTGATCGGATTGGTTCAAACGGTTGAAGCGGAGACCTACGCCACTTTCGAAAGCGTAGCCCGCGAACGAATCGACAGACGAGATAAGGACGATTGGCCGGTCCTGGCCGCGGCCCTGGCGCTCGGTTGTCCCATCTGGACCGAAGACACAGACTTCTTCGGCTGCGGCGTGGCAACCTGGACGACAGACCGCGTGGAACTGTACCTGGCAAAGACTGCGGGGCGAGAAGTCTGACGGACGAGAGATTCTGTTCGCACGCGCTCGAAGTGCTACAACGTGAAATAGGGCCAGACGGGTTGGCGCAATTCTTGCGCCTAACGCGCTCCAACCTGGCGACTATTGTCGCGGCCGTTAACAGCGGCAGAAGAACTTCTCGCGCGACGCCGTCCCCCAGTCGATTGCGGCTTCGCGAAACCGCGAAAAATGAGAGGAACGAGCCGTCCATCGAGCGCCTGGCGTGTACGTCAAACTCGCCCCGCGACCGCTAGTGGTCCGCACGGAGTGCGCATGGAAGCGTGGACCTCCTGGCCGGCTGAAGCGGCAATCAATCTCCTCATCCGTGGGCAATCCTCGAACAGGCGCAAGAAGATCGCAGAGACTGTCTGCTTGAAGTGCCGATCCTGCCGTCCGCCTACCGCGGTTCGTCGCAGTTCACCATCCACTTGACGCCGTACTTGTCCGTCACGATGCCAAAGGCCGCGGCCCAGAACGTCTTCTGGAGCGGCATGTTGACCGTGCCTCCGCCGGCCAGTTTGTCGAAGATGTCCTTCGCCCGCTCTACATCGTTGAGTCCGATGGCCAGGCTGATGTTGGAACCGGCAGGCTCGGCGCCAGGGCTGTCGCACATCATGATCTTCGAGCCGCAGGCCTCAATGGTGCAGTGCATGATGTTGGCGGCCGGGCCCATTTCCGCCATGGGCGATTCGCCGTAAGTCTGCAGGAAGAGCACCGTGGCGCCGATGGTCTCTTTGTAGAAGTCCACCGCCTGCCGGCAGGTTCCTTGGAACGCGATGTAGGGTGTGATTGCGAGCATCGAACGCTCCTTCATCATACGCGTGTCGTGGACAATAGAGGGAATGGATATGCATGGCGTTTGAATTGCAGGCGGTGTGCCCGGCGACGGGAGCGCGTGCCGGAATTCTGCATACCGCGCACGGGGATGTTCCCACGCCGGTGTTCATGCCCGTCGGCACGCAAGGCACCGTAAAGGGTCTGACCCCGGAGCAACTGGCCAACGATCTGGACGCGAAGATCATCCTGTCGAATACGTATCACCTGTACCTGCGGCCGGGGCACGAGTTGATTCGCGGCTTCGGCGGTTTGCACGAATACATGCAGTGGCCGCGAGCCATCCTGACCGACTCAGGCGGCTACCAGGTGTTTTCACTGTCGAAGATCCGGAAGGTGACGGAAAAAGGCGTGATTTTCCAATCGCACCTGAACGGGGACCGCCATCTGTTTACGCCGGAATCGACGGTCGATACGCAGTTGGCGCTGGGTTCCGACGTCATGATGGTGCTGGATGAGTGCCTGGAATATCCGGCGCCGCCGGCGCGGGAGGTCAAGCGGTCGATGGACCGCACGATTCGCTGGGCGCGCGAGGCGTTCGCCCACTACCGGACGTTCGAAACGCGCCAAATGCTGTTCCCTATCGTGCAGGGCTCCATGTATGCGGACCTGCGGCGGGCCTGTGCCGAACAACTGCTGGAGTTGGACGCGCCGGGCTACGCGATCGGCGGGCTGTCGGTTGGCGAACCGCGCGACCTGTCGCTTGCGATGGCGGAGATCACGGCTCCGCTGCTGCCGGCGGACCGGCCGCGCTATGTAATGGGCGTGGGCAAGCCGGAGGAACTAATCGAGTACGTGGCGCGCGGCGTAGACATGATGGACTGCGTGATGCCGTCGCGAAACGCCAGGAACGGGTGCCTGTTCACCAGCGAGGGGCGCGTGGTAATGAAGCACGCTAAATATAAGGACGACCGCGCGCCGCTGGACGCCAATTGCCCCTGTTACACTTGCAAAACGTTCACCCGGTCCTATTTGCGGCATCTGTTTCTGGCCGGCGAGATCCTGTTTTCGGTACTGGCTACCCTCCACAACCTCCGGTATTACCTTGACATCATGCGGCGAATCAGGCAGTCTATTTTGTTTGGCGAATTTCCAGAACTCTTGCGGCAGGTCCGCGAAGAAACGTTGAAAGAACCCGCGTGATCCCCTCCCTTTATCTACTGGCCGCTTCGATGAACAGCGTCCTCGGCTTCCTGCCGATGATTGCGATCTTCGCCATCTTCTACTTCCTGATCTTCCTGCCGATGCAGAAGCAGAAAAAGCAGACGCAGCAGATGCTGGAGAACCTGAAAAAAGGCGACGTTGTTGTGACTACGGGAGGCCTGGTGGGAACCGTGGTGGATATCCACGCCGACGACAACACGATCGTGATTCGCGTAAAGCCGGACAACGTTAAGCTACAATTGGCGAGAAACGCAGTTTCCGGTCTTCACACGTCAGCCTCCCCCGCCTCGTCGTAACCGAAATATTTTCAAGAGCAATTTTCATGTCAAGCACCCTTCGTAACAAAGCCCTGTTCTATCTCGCGATCATTCTGGTCTGCGTGTACGGAATCGTCGGCATGCCCAAGAGCAAAGACGAGTTGATGAAGAATTGGAGCGAGAAGATCAAGCTCGGCCTGGATCTGAAGGGTGGCAGCCAGCTTGTCCTGCAGGTGCAGGTGCAGGATGCGTTCAAGGCCGAGGCGGACCAGACGATCGACCGGCTGAAGGCGTCCATGCAGAAAGAGGGCATCAGCTACGTCTCGATGGATCGCAACGATCCGGCGACGCTCGAAGAGGCCGACAAGATCGAGATTCTGGTGAAGGGCGTGGCCAATGACAAGAACACCGCGTTCCGCGACCTGATTTCCGCCCAGTACGGGGTTTGGAACCTGAATTCGGCCGGTTCGGCCGACCACAAACTGACCTACAAGCCCACCGAGGCGACCGTCATGCGCTCCGACACGGTCACACGAACCATCCGGACGATCGAGACGCGTATCAACGGACTCGGTCTTTCCGAAGCGACGGTCCAGCAGCGCGGCGGCACGCAGAGCGAAGCGACGATTCTGGTCCAGATGCCGGGCGTCGACGATCCGGGCCGCGTCCGGGGCATTATTCAGGCGGCGGCGATGCTGGAAATTGTCGAGGTCCGCGGCGGACCGTTCCCGTCCCGGGAACAGGCGTTGAGCCAGAACGGCGGCGTGCTGCCGCTGGGAACCCGCCTGGTGCGGGAACGGGCGCAGCCCGGCGCGACCGGCGAACAATGGTGGCTTGTGGCGCGCAACGCCGTGGTAACGGGACGCGATTTGCGCTCGGCCAAGCCGTCGCAGGACGAGTTCGGCAAGTGGGAAACGGCCTTTGTGCTGTCACAGGACGCGGCGCAGCGGTTCGGCCGGTTTACCGAGGCCAACATCAACAACAAGCTGGCCGTGCTGCTGGATCAGCAAGCGTTTAGCGTGGCGACGATTCAGAACAAGATCGAGGATCAAGGCCGCATTACGAACATCGGCGACCAGCAGAGGGCCTCGGACTTGGCGCTGACGCTAACCTCCGGCTCGCTGCCGGCGGGGATTTTGTACATTGCGGAACGGACCGTGGGGCCGTCGCTGGGCGCGGATTCGATCCGGGACGGACTGCTGGCCGGCGTGATCGGCGTGGGCGCGGTTGTGGCGGTGATGCTGTTCTACTATAAGCGCGCTGGCGTGAACGCCGTGCTGGCATTGGTGCTGAACGCGATCATCCTTCTGGCCGGCCTGGCCTACTTCGGCGCGGTACTGACGCTGCCGGGCATCGCCGGATTTATTTTGACCATCGGCATGGCGGTGGACTCGAATGTGCTGATTTTCGAGCGCATCCGCGAGGAGTTGCGGCATGGCAAGGGCGTGCTGGCGGCGATCGATACGGGCTTTAACAAGGCCTTCGTGACGATCATCGATACCCATGTGACTACCGTAGTCTCGTGCGCTTTCCTGTTTATTTTCGGTACGACGGCGGTGAAGGGATTCGCGGTTACGCTCGTGATCGGCCTTATCGCCAACGTCTTTACGGCGGTGTTCGTATCGAAGTTCATATTCGATTGGGAACACGACGGCAAGGCGCAGGTGGAAAGCCTGAGCATCTAACGCGACGTTTTGACAGCTCCGCTAGGACCCTCCCGTTCCGGCCTAGTACAGGTGGCTGTTTGTCTGAGCAAAACTTTTGTGATACTTTTTCAGATCACGCGGGAACTAGTTGTTCCGCTCTGGTGTCAAAACCGTCAGGGCAACTGCTAGCTGTACTCAATGGAAATTTTCAAGAACACGAATTTCGATTTCCTCGGCAAGAAGTGGCCCTTCATCATCGCCTCGTTGGTGTTGACTGTGGCCGGTGTTGCCAGCCTCGCCATGAAGGGCGGGCCGCGCTACGGCATTGACTTTAAGGGCGGTACGGTCACAACCGTGCGATTCGCCAACGCGGTGACGGAAGACCAGATCCGGGCCGCCCTCACCGGAAAGATTCCGGGAGAAATTGTGGTCCAGCGGGATACGACCGCGCGGGACATGCTGATCTCGACCGAACTGCGGGACGAGAAAGAACTGAACGCCGCGCGCTCGGTGGTGATGGACAGTCTTGCGGCCGCTTTTAACGGCAAGGATGGGTCGAAGCTCGACCTTTCCAACGCCGGGCAAGGGGCGGTGGCGGACCGGTTGCGCTCCCAGATGGGCGCCGCAATGAACGAAGATCAATTGCAGGAAGTTTCCAAGGCGATTCTGGCGTTCCGGGACACGCAGAAATCCGGGATGCTGGGAACCATCGATGCCCTCTCCGGTGTCCAAGGAGTTAACGCGCAAGTGATTGACGCGCTGAAAAAGGAGGCCTTCGTGGCCCCGTATCAGATTGGCGGATTCGACCTGGTGGGACCGAAAGTCGGCAACGAACTGCGCACGCAGGCGATTAACGCCACGCTGATGGCCCTGGCGGGCATGCTAATCTACATCGCGTTCCGTTTTGAGTTCATTTACGGGTTGGCGGCCGTGATCGCCGTCTTCCACGACACCGTTATCACGATCGGGTTGTTTTCGCTGGTGGACAAGGAGATCTCGCTGACGGTGATCGCGGCGCTGCTGACTCTTGTCGGCTTTTCGATGAACGACACGATCGTAGTCTTCGACCGCATCCGGGAGAATCTTCCTTCGATGCGGAAGGAGAAATTCGAAACTATCGTCAACACCAGCATTAACCAGACGCTGAGCCGGACGATTTTAACCTCGGGCTTGACTTTCCTGACGGCCGTGGCATTGTGGTTGTTCGGCGGTCCGGTGCTGAACGGATTTTCGTTCGCATTGGTCGCCGGAATTATTGTTGGCACGTACTCCTCGATCTTCATCGCCAGTCCCATCCTGATCTGGTGGCGGAACTGGATGGAGCAGCGTCGCGCGGGAACGCCCCCTACCCCGGGTGCGTCCCCAGTGAGCGCCGGTGGAAAAGTAAAAGCGGCAAAATAGCCGCTCCAGTAGTAAAGAAACGCAATCCGGGGGCTCCCCGGATCAGTGGAAAGGTACGCGGAAATGTTTGAACAAACTTTCGTGGACGGAACAGGACACACAAAAAAGCCGCAGGCGATTTTGATCTCGTTCCTGATTCAAGCCGGCCTTGTGACGTTCCTTGTGATTCTCCCGATGATCTTCTTCGAAGGCTTGCAGCCGACGCAGTTGGCCGCGATGCTGGTGGCACCGCCACCGCCACCGCCGCCGCCTCCGCCTCCCGCGGCGCCGGTGAAGATCGTGAAAGTGATACCGCGTCAATTCGACGCGGGACGGCTCATCGCTCCCAAGGAAATTCCGAAAGACATCGCGATGATTAAGGAAGAGGAACTGCCTCCGCCAATGTCCGGCGCTGTGGGTGTCGTCGGCGGTGTGCCGGGCGGCGTTCCCGGCGGCACGGCAGGCGGCGTGATCGGCGGCATTATCGGTTCGGTGCCGACCGCGGCGCCCCCGCCCCCCCCTCCTCCGAAGGCCGAACCCCCGAAGCCGAAGCCAACGGGTCCGATCCGCGTGGGCGGCAACGTCCAGGCGGCGAACATCCTGAAGATGATCCGTCCGAACTATCCTCCGCTGGCCAAACAGGCCCGCATTCAGGGAACGGTTCGATTCAACGCGATCATCTCTCGCGACGGCACCATCCAAAACCTGCAGGTAGTCAGCGGCCACCCGCTGTTGATTCCAGCGGCGACGGAAGCGGTGCGGGGATGGGTGTACAAGCCGACGCTGCTGAATGGCGAAGCGGTGGAAGTCCAGACGCAAATCGACGTCAACTTCACGCTCAGCAACTAAGCGCAATATCTCGCATTCGAAATTCTTCAGATCCCGGTCCGGGCGACCGGACTGGGATCGACCGCCTCCCGCCGACGAAACGACCGCGGCGCAAACAGACGGATACCAAATTCTGGACCCTCTTATCAAAGATCGGCCATAACCACCGGTTCCTTTAGGGCTCCGGGCGCAGTACACACACAACCGGTACACCGGTACAATTCGATTCAATTCAACTCGCAGGAGAATATCATGGCTTTTCAATTGCAAGTCTGGGCACTCAACTTGTTGGCGGGCGGCGCGGTATCGTTCGACCCGATGGACATGTGGAACCAGATGGGATGGCTGGCCAAGGCCGTCGTTATCGTACTGTTCATCATGTCGGCGTGGTCGATCGGCGTTATGATCGATCGCCTGATGGCCTACAACGCGGCTCGCAACGAGTCACGCAAGTTCGCTCCGGCCGTGGCCGGCGCGCTGCGCGAAGGCAAGCTGGACGAGGCGATCAAGATCGCCGACCGTTACAAGAAGTCGCATCTGGCGAAAGTCGTCGTCGCCGGTCTGCAGGAATTCCAGTCGCACAACGCTTCCACCGAACTGTCCGGTGAAACCATCGAAGCTTCCCGCCGCGCCCTGGAGCGTGCCGAAGCGATCGTTTCCGCCGAACTGAAGCGCGGTGTCAGCTCGCTCGCCACCATCGGCTCCACCGGTCCGTTCGTCGGACTGTTCGGAACCGTCGTCGGCATCATCAACGCGTTCAAAGGTATCGCCGCTGAAAAGTCGACTGGTCTCGGCGCCGTCGCCGGCGGTATTTCCGAAGCGCTGGTCACCACCGCTATCGGACTGTTCGTCGCCATCCCGGCCGTCATGATGTTCAACTACTTCAACGGCCGTATGGAAGCGTTTGGCGTGGAAATGGGCAACTCCTCTTCCGAGCTGGTTGACTATTTCATCAAGCGCTCCGGCGCCAAGGCCGGCAAGCACTAAAAGGTGCTTCGGCCGGTTCCCTGTTCGAATTGAATCGGGCGGGCCGCGGCGGAGTCGATCCGCCGCGGCAGCGCTCCCAGGACACAGGAGATTAGGCGATGTCAGCAGGTAAGAAGAAGAAAAAAGTCGGCGGAGACGCCGTATCGGACATCAACGTTACACCGATGGTGGACGTGATGCTCGTCATGCTCATCATCTTCATGGTCATCACGCCCATGCTTTCCAAAGGCATTAGCGTGGACCTTGCAAAAACAAAATATCCAGTTGCGATGCAGGCCGCCGATAAGGACGACGCGATTCTCGTGTCGATCACCAAAGACGGCAAAGTGTATCTCGGTACCGATCCGTTCTCGAGCCTGAACGATATGGGCGTCAAGATCAAGGACCGTTTGTCGGCGAAGCTGGACAAAACCGTTTATCTCAAGAACGACTCGCGGGCGCGCTATGAGCGCGTGGTCGAAGTGATCGACTCGATGCGCGGGTTTGGCGTCGATCAGTTGGGACTGATTACGGACTCGAACAAACAGGGCGCCTTAGGGCCCGCGGGTCTGTAGTTTATTTTCCGGAATTCAAGGAGAGCCTAAACCATGGCAATGGCAATGGGCGGCAAGGGAGGACCTGCCGCCGACATCAACATGACGCCGCTGATCGACGTATTGCTGGTGCTGCTGATCATCTTCATGGTCATTACACCGCTGACGCCGAAGGGCCTGGACGCGCTCGTTCCGCAGCCACCGCCGCCGAACGCGCCTCCTC
>VFZO01000024.1 GCA_016871155.1 Acidobacteriota bacterium
TGACCGGCGACTTTGCGCCGCGCAGTTTGCCCTCCGCCGCGCGGCTCAACCGTTCGATCGATCGAAGGTAGGCCTTCTCGGCGGCGGCGACTTCCGCGAACGCATCGTCGCTGAGCAGCGGCCCGCCGGCCCGGTCCGGAGCCCGCTGCGCGGCCGGCCGCGGCAACAGCAGAGCCAGGGCCAGACAGGCGGCCAGAATGACGGCGGCCGCGGCCCAGGCGCGCTGGCGCCGGCGGCTCTCGATGCGCCGCCACAGGTCCGGCGATTCCCATTCGTGATGCAGATCCTTGGCCAACAAATCCAATTCTTCAGGTGTCATTTGGCGGTCAGCCTTTCCTGTAGCTTCCGGCGCGCCTCCAGCAGAATCGTCCGGGAGTTCGCCTCGGAAATCGCGAGCATTCCGGAAATCTCGGCGTGCGTGAATCCTTCCACCGCGGCCAACAAGAACACTGCTCTTTGCCGCGCGTCGATGGCGGCCAGCGCGCGGCGCAATTCGGCCCGCAGGTCCGCCTTAGAATCCACCGCCGGTTCGGCCACCGCTTCCGGCCTCCGCGCGCGGCGCCGGCCTTCATCCAGGCAGACGTTGAGCAGCGTGCGATAGACCCAGGTGGACAGCGTCGAGCCGCCGCGAAACGCCGCCAGCGAGCGGTGCGCTTTCAAAAAGGCCTCCTGCACGGCATCCTCCGCGTCGGCCTGACTGCCGAGCAGGTTGTAGGCCACCGACTTCATCCGCGTGTTGTGCTCCCGGAAGACGTCGGCCAGCGTAGTCGTTGATTCAATCCGATCGAGGGTCAGAACGTCTCCGGTCAAACCGCTATTCCCTGCTTTCGCCCCATTAGACGCCGGCCACCGGCTCCGCGTTGGGACGCAGGAAAAAAATTTATCCGCGCAGCATCACGCGGGCGGCGTTGTACCCCGGCGCGCCCATCACGCCGCCGCCCGGATGCGCGCCGGACCCGCACAGGTACAGGCCTTCGATGGGAGTCTTGTAGGACGCATAGCGGGCCGCGGGCCGCAGCATGAACATCTGATCGATAGCCATCTCCCCATGAAAGATATTGCCCTTGGTGATTCCGAAGCGGCGTTCCAGATCGAGCGGCGTCAGGACCTGATAGTGCTCGATGGCGCTGGAGAAACCGGGCGCATATTCGTCGATGATGCTAAGAACGCGCCGATAAAAGGGTTCGCGCAGAGAATCCCAGTTCCCTTCCCGCAAGGTGTAGGGCGCATATTGCAGGAAGATCCCGATGATGTGCTTGCCTGGCGGCGCCAGCGATGGATCGTACATCGTCGGGCAGGTCATCTCCAGCAGCGGCCGGTCGCTGGGGCGGCCATACTTGGCGTCGTCCCAGGCGCGTTCGACGTAGTCCATGTCCGGACAAAGGTGCATGGTGGCCCGGTGGTGCGGGGCGGGGGCGCCGGGCAGCGCGGTGAAGTTGGGCAGCCCGTTCACGGCAAGGTTGATCTTCGCGCTGGTGCCTTCGATGCGGAAGTTGCGAATGGTCTGATTGAAATCCTCAGGCAACAGCGCGGTGTCGACCAGTTTAGTAAACGTCAGTTTGGGATCGAGGTTCGAGGCAACCTGTTTGGCCAAGATCTCGTCGCCGTTCGCCAGCACAACCCCCGCCGCCCTGCCATCGCGGACGAGCACCTTTTCGACGGCGGCGCCGCAGCGGATCTCCGCGCCGGCCGCCTGGGCGGCCTGCGCCATCGCGTTCGACACCGCTCCCATGCCGCCCCGGACGAAGCCCCACAAGCCGCGCTTCCCGCCTACCCCGCCCATGCAGTGGTGCAGCAGGATGTAGGCCGTGCCCGGCGAACGCGGGCCGCCGTTGGCGCCGATCACACCGTCGGTAGCGAGTGTCACCTTGATCTCCGGCGATTCGAACCATTCGTCCAGATATTCGGCCGCGGACATCGTGAAGATCTTAACCAGCGCGACCATATCGGCCGTCGCAAGTTTTCGAACCCGGCCGGCGAGCTTGACGTACTCGAGCAATTCTCCAACGCCCTTCGGGGGAAAAGGCGGCGGGATGGTGAGCAGCAGCGATTCCACCAGCACCGCAATGCGCTCCAGTTGCGCATCGAAGCGCGGCATCGCCTCCGCGTCTTTCTTCGAGAACTTCGCAACCTCTGCCAGCGTCTTCGCGTGATCCTGCCAGGTAAAGAAGTAGCGCCCGCACGGAAAGGGCGAAAAAAATGCCGGGTCCTTTGGATCGACGTGGTAGCCGTAGCGGGCCAACTGCATGTCCTCAACGACCGTGCTTTGTAATAGGCTGACCAGATAGCTGGCGGAGGACACTTTGTAGCCGGGCCACAACTCCTCGGTGACCGCGCACCCGCCCACGATTTCCCGGCGCTCCAGCACCAGGACCTTACGCCCGGCGCGGGCTAGATAGAACGCGGTGACGAGGCCGTTGTGCCCGCCGCCGGCGATTACGACATCGTACATGCGGCTTCCTCGATCTGCAGCGTGCCGGCATCGGCGTCCAGCGTGGCCATGCAGCCCAAGGGCAGCGTGAGTTGGTCGGCCGTATGGCCGAAGGTGAGACCGGCGAGTACCGGGATCTTGAGGCCGCCGAGGATGTCGTCGACGATCTCGCCGAGCGAGAAACTGTTGTCGAAACCGGGGCGGAATTCGCGCGGCGTGCAGCGGGAACATTCGCCGAACACCACGCCGGCCGCCTGATCGAACTTGCCGGCCAGGCGAAGCTGCGTGAGCATCCGGTCCATGGAGTAGGGCTCCTCGCCCACATCTTCTATACAGAGAATCTTGCCGCGCGTGTCGATCTCATACGGCGTACCCATGGTAGTTGAGATCAGCGTGAGGTTGCCAGCCACAATTGGGCCTCGCGCCTTTCCGCCGCGAACGGCGCGCAGGGTGTGGTTCGGACGAAGGGTGTTGGCCTCCACGGGATTCGTGACGGAACCGATCGGTTTCGTTTCAAACAATGCGCGCCGGAAATGTTCGATTGTGTAGTGGGTGAACGCGGAGAGCAGGACCGGCCCATGGAAGGTCACCAACCCGGTGCGCTGGTGAATTGCCAGGTGCATGGCGGTGATGTCGCTGTAGCCCTGGAAGATCTTCGGATTGCGAGCGATAAGGCCGTAGTCGAGCGCGGGCAGGATCTGCGCGCTGCCGTAGCCGCCGCGAATGGCGAACACGGCGGCCACATCCCTGTCGGCGAACATGGCGTGAATATCGGCAACGCGTTCCGCGATCGAACCGCCGAGGTATCCGGCTTTTTTCCGGACATTCGCGCCCATCTTGACGCGCAAGCCGAAGTACTCGGCGGTGCGGACGGCGGTGGCGACCTCATCGGGCGAGGAGACGTAGGTGGAAGGCGTGACGAGGCCGACGGTATCGCCCTTGCGCAGCGCGCGAGGTTTGAGAAGTTTGGCCGGGGGGGCGGCGCTGGCCGCCGCCGCCAGGAAGAATGCGCGTCGCAGCATATCCGTCGATTGTGCCAGAAACACGCCCCGCCGGCTACGTCTTCTTGCTCCACGGCATCTTACTCTTTAACTTCTCAAAGAAGCCAGGCTCGGCCTTGGGGCTCTCCCCGGCCGGGCGCGTGATGGCGAGCGCTTTCAGGTCGAAGGGATCCTCCAGGCGGGTCCACGGCGAGGTGCTCAGCAAGCGGATCCGGTACCCTTCGAATGAAAAAGTCTTGCGGACGAGCGCGCCGTTCTCGTCTTCCATCACCAGTGAAAAGCCCGTGGCGGTGTAGGTTTTTTTGCCCTCGGTTAACTGCACGGGGTGGACCGCGCCGGGAAAGTAGCCGCGGATGTCCTTGGCGCGGGCGCCGGTTTCATAACGATGGCGGCGCGCGTTGTATACAAAGACGCGATAGCCGTCGAACTCATAGGGCTCGCCGTTCTTTGAGATGGTGGTCCACAAGTAGTGTTTCTTCGTCAGCTCCCCGTCGCGAACTTCGCCCAGTTCAAACCACGACGTAATGCGGTGACCTTCGGCATACTTGGCGACCTCGTCGGGAATGGTCATGGTCATGGAGCGTGTGAGGATCCAACCGGCGCGGCCGTCCAGCAGACGGATGAGACTCCACTCTTCGTGCTTTGGCGGCTCCTTGGGCGGACGCAGGATCAGCGAAAGTCCAGACTTATCTTCCTTCGCAGCCGCCGGTTCGGGCGCCGGTTCCTCTACGGGAAGGCGGAAGGAGATGCGCTGCCAGTCCGCTGGGACAGGTGGCGGTGCGGGCATGGCCGGCAGTTCGACATCGTCCTTCACACGCGGCTTGGGTGTTTTGGCAACCTTCGCGGACTTCTTCCTTTTTCTCGGTGGAGGCGTACTGGACTTTTCGATCTCCTTGGTGACCTCGGACTGATAGGGCTTGCGTTCCACGAGTTTGTGGCCGAGTACGAAGAACCGCTCCTCCTCTTTCAGCAGCGCGAAGCTGGGCGCCTGGCGATGGGGCTCGGTGTGGACGTTGCGCGCGTCGTAGACGGTGGCCTGCGCCTGGACGGGCAGTTTCGCCGCCACTTCCGACATCGAACGAAGTCCTTCCATCTGTTCGGTGGTGATGAGCTTCTCGCTGTCCACCCATCCTTCCGCGCCATTGGCGGCGCGAACGCGCATAAAGCGGCGGCGCACGGAGAGGACGTCCAACTCGTCGCCGTGTTTCACAGTGGCCACAACCGGAGACTTGAGCGAAATATCCTCGCGGATATTCAGAGACATAGGTCCCACGTATGCCTCGCCGATAGAAGGCGCGCGGCCCGGTCCATCGGAACAGGACGGCAGCGCAAGCGTAACGAGGCCGATCGAAATGATTGAGAGTGAAGCGCGCATACTTACCTTACAGACCGCGCGGAATCATCCAGAGCATCCGCTATTTTAGCGCAGTGGCGCCGACAGAAAAAGTTCCTTGCTGTCTGCAGCCAGACGGGCTCCGCCGGGCGCGAAGCCTCGAACTGATAGGCTGTAATTTGCTACTGCCACGCTTCGCGGTCTGGATGGCCGCCGTCCTTGTTGCCTCCGCGCAGGCGGACAAACCGAATCTCCTTGGCCAGGCCAACACGGCCGAAGGCGAAAACCGGCGAAACGAGAATGTTCAGTTCAACCTTATCGACAACAACGCCCAGAAGGACAACGCCATCCGGCTGGGTACCTCGGCGACGTCGACGACCCAGTTCGACGCCGAGCGGAACTACTTCGGCTCCGAGTTCGGCGCCGCGCCAAGCGCCGGCCCGCACGTTGCGCCCCGTCCGGTAAAACAGATACACGGGCAGTTGTTTTACCGGCATTTGAACAGCGTGCTCTCGGCGCGTTCCTTCTTTCAGGCGGGCGGCGTCCAGCCGGCGCGGGAGAATGAAGCCGGCGCAGGCTTGACGATGCCGGCCGGGAAACGCACACACGTGCACCTGGAGGCGGCCCTGCAGGCGATTCGGGGGAACGTGAACGGCAACGTTTTGATTCCCCTCCCCTCCGAACGGACGCCGCTGGCAACGGACCCGGCCCTGGCCAGTGCTGTCCGGCGCATTTTGAGCGCCTACCCGGACAGGGCGCCGAACCGGAGCGACATCGACCCGCGGATGCTCAACACAAATTCCCCGCAGTTGATCGATAGTCCAAACGCGTTGGCGCAAATCGACCATGCGTTTGCGGTGAAAGGCCGTGTGTCGGCGCGGTATCAGTTCATCGGCCAGGACGTCACGGCGTTTCAATTGATCCGCGGGCAGAATCCCGATACGACGACGAAGTCCCACCGGGCAAACCTGACCTATTCGCGAGACGCTTTCGACGCGACACTGAGCTTCACCCGCGCCGGCGCGCTGCTGATGCCCGAAAATCAAAGCGTAGGCGTTTCGATCTTCGTCGGCTCAGGCGCGCTGGCAACAATTCTAGGGCAGACAAACCTGCCCGTGGACCGCGTGCAGAACGACTACCGGACCGCGTTTCGCGGACGTTGGAAATCGCTTCGCTACGGCGGTGAGTTCCTGCGGCGCCAATTGAACGGCTACGACTCGGACAACCATCTGGGCACCTTTACATTCCGCGCCAATTCCTTCGGGGGGCCCGTGGCGTTCGACCCGATCACGGCGCTGCGCCTGGGCCGTCCAACCGGCCATTTCCGGAGTATCGGCGAGATTCACCGCGGATTCCGGAACAACGAGATGGCGCTCTTCGCGGGGAACGAATGGAAGCCGCGGACCAATTTGACGATTACCGCGGGCGGCCGTTGGCGGCCCGTGCTAAAGCCGGATGAGGTGCATGGGCGGATTCAGCTTCCGTATCGATCAGACTGGAACAATGTGGGTCCTTCGGCTGGGCTGGCGCTGCGAACCCGCGCCGGCGTGTGGCGCGCTTCCTACGCCATTCATTTCGGCGAGATCTTTCCAGCCACCTATCAGCAGGACCGCTTCAGCCCCCCCTATAACAACAAGCTGATCATCAACGATCCGGACCTGTTGAACCCATTGGCCAAACTGCAGCCCGGCGTACCGCGAGGCGTGCTGTACGCGTTCGACAACAATCTGGTAAGCCCCTACTCGCAGCAGTACACGCTCAACTGGCAGAAGGCGCTGAACAACAACTGGACCGTGGAGACCGCCTATGTCGGGAGCCGCACGTGGAAACTGCTGCTGCATTGGTACGAGAATCGCGCCCGCGCGGTGCCGGGGATTCCGCTGACCACGGCGACCGTGAACGAGCGCCGGCCCGACCCGCGTTACACCGACATTCGAAAGGTCTACGGTTCGGCGCGCGCCTACTACGACGCGGGCCGGGTCACCCTGCGGGGCCAGACGGCGCGAGGGATGACCATCGAGAGTTCGTACTGGCTGAGCAAGAATATCGACACCGGTTCGGACTACCTGAACACCGCCTACGATCTGGACTCGTTTCGCGGGTTGTCGCAGAGCGAGGCCGATGTTTCGAACGACCTGCGCGCACTGGGACGGTTCGACCAGCCGCATGCCTTTCTGACCCGCGTGAGCTATCCGGTGTTCAAAAAGATCACGATCGGCGCGATCGCTTTGATGAAGTCCGGCACGCCCTTCACCGTGGTGACGGGCGCGGATGCGCCAGGATTCGGCAACGTGGACGGCAACAACAACGACCGGCCGAACATTCTGCGGCCGGAGATTCTAGGTGCGACAATCGGCCACCCGGATGAGGCGCGAACGAAGCTGCCGCGTTCGGCGTTTTCCTACATACGGCCTGGAGAAATGACCGGCAATCTAGGACGGAACACGTTCCGGCGCGGCAAGATCGCCAACGTCAACGCGAGTTTGGAACGGGCCTGGAAACTGGCCAAGGAGTACGAGGTCCGGCTGCGGGGCGAGTCTGTGAATTTCTTCAATACGCCCCAATTCGCCGAGCCGGGGTTGAACCTGGCCGACAATAACTTCGGGTCGATCACGAACACGTTGAACGAGGGCCGGACTTTTCGATTCCAGCTCGCGCTTCGCTTCTGAACGGCAGGTACACTAGAAGGGAATGAAACCCCTTTTCGCCGCATTGGCTTGGATGACGGTCTGCCTGGCCGAGAGCGCTTCCGGAATCAAGTGGGCCGCACCGGCGGCCTGGAAAGCGCAAGCTCAACGGCCCATGCGCGCCGCGACCTACGTGATCCCGCCGGCCGCCGGCGATAAGGACGCGGGCGAGTGCGCGGTCTTCTACTTCGGCCCCGGACAGGGCGGCGGCGTACAGGCGAACCTGGATCGCTGGCAAGGGCAGTTCCCCGAAAAATCTACGGCGCCGAAGACGGGCAAGCAAACCGTCGCCGGATTGCCTGTGACAACGATCGATGTAAAGGGCACCTATGCGTGGTCGCCAAGCCCGATGTCGCCGGAGAAGATCAATAAGCCCGGGTATCGAATGCTCGGCGCGATCGTGGAAGCGCCGCAGGGCGCGGTGTTCTTCAAGTTTACGGCACAGGAGAAGACACTGGCGGCGAACGAAGCCGCGTTCTGGACACTGATCAAAGCAATTACCAAGGAGTGAGTCCCCATGCTGGCGCGGCGTACATTTCTCACAACCTCCGCAGCGGCAACCGCGGCGAATTGGCCGCAATGGCGCGGAATCGCGCGCGACGGCCGCTCCGCCGAAACCGGGTTGCTGCGGACCTGGCCGGCGGGCGGACCGAAACAGGTCTGGCGTGTGGAAAGCGTGGGCGCGGGCTATTCGTCGTATGCGGTCGCGAATGGAAAGCTCTACACGCAAGGCCAAAAAGACGGTGCACAGTGGGTGATGGCGTTGGACGCCAATACGGGCAAGACCGTATGGCAGACCAAGGCAGGCACCGAATTTCCACAGGACCGCGGTCCCGGGCCGCGCGGAACGCCGACGCTGGACGGAGATACGCTCTACGCGTTGAGCGCCGATGGAACACTGGTTTCGCTGCAGGCCGAGACGGGGAAGAAGAACTGGGAGCTGCCGGTACTCGACAAATTCTCCGGGCGGCAGATTCATTGGGGCCTAAGCGAGTCGCCGCTCGTGGACGGGGACCGGTTGATCGTGCAACCGGGTGGCCAGGAGAACTCGGTTGTCGCGCTGGACAAGAAGACCGGCAGGCCGTTGTGGCACATCGGCGGTTATCCGGCTGGCTATAGCTCGGCGATCGCGTTCGATTTCGGCGGCCTGCGCAATTTGGTGGTCTTCACAGGAAGAGGCGCAGTGGGCATCAACGCCGCCAACGGCTGGAAGCTATGGGAGTACGTAAAGGTCTCCAACCGGACGGCCAATGTCGCCACGCCGCTCTATCACAACGGCCACGTGTTCCTGAGCTCCGACTACGGCACCGGTTGTGCGCTGTTGAAGCTGGAAAAAAAGGGCGAAGGCATATCGGCAAGCGAAGTG
Organism: Acidobacteriota bacterium; assembly: GCA_016871155.1. Lineage (GTDB taxonomy): Bacteria > Acidobacteriota > Terriglobia > Bryobacterales > Bryobacteraceae. The sequence continues at coordinate 8,819 of VFZO01000024.1, forward strand.
TACTTCAACAAGGACATGCGGAACCACTACTGTTCCTGCGTTCTGCTCGACAAACATGTATACGGTTTTTCGAGCGGCATCCTGACCGCGATGGATTTGATGAGCGGCGAAGTGGCCTGGAAGGAACGCAGTGTGGGCAAAGGGCAGCTCATCCTGGCGGACGGATTGCTTTATCTGCAAGGCGAGACCGGCGCCGTAGCGCTTGCGGAGGCGACGCCTTCCGCGTACAAGGAGATTTCGCGGTTCGACATCGGGCGCGCGGAGTATCCGGTGTGGACGCTGCCCGTACTGGCGAACGGGAAGCTGTATTTGCGCGATCAATCGAAACTGCTTTGTTACGCCGTGGCCTGAATGGGCCTAGGCGCGGCTTCGTTACCGCGTCCCGTTGGCGAGACGCCGGACAAAGTCGATGTCGCCATCGAGGAAATCGATCGACGGTAGAGTTTGGCGCTCGGCCCAATCAATCGCTTCAAAGACACGGTTTTTGGGCGTTCCTGTGAAAGACTCGACGCGAAAGAAGAGCAACCGGATGGGAGAGCGGCCCGGATACTGATAATCGTAGCGCGCCATTTCCGCGCCTATAACCGGCTCAATACCTAACTCTTCGCGAAGTTCCCGCCGTAGGGCATCACGCGGCTCTTCGTCCCGCTCCACTTTCCCGCCGGGGAACTCCCACTTCAAGCCGTGTCTGTCGCCGGCTTTCCGCTGGCAGACGAGGATCAGCCCGTCGCGCTCGATGACGCCGGCGACGACCAGCAGGCGTTTCACTGGCAGCTCCCGAAGGTGAATGCGAAAACCTGAATGCCTGGGGAGTCGAAGGTCAGGTCCAGCAGCGCAGTCTCAAAGGTCTGGCGCTGGAGAAGGCGATACATGCGAGGACGGTCGACGCGGACGGTACCGAGCGGCTGGCCGTTTGCGGAGACTGTCACATCGCCAACACCGGACATCACCAGGTTGACCTCCGAGGCCGAGTAGCAGAGCACCATGCGCGCGCCGGGCGCGGCCACCTGCAGGCAGTCCGGCAAGGAATGCCAGCGGCCCTCAATCTCGACGAGATCCTCCTGCGGACCGGCGCCGAGCGAGTAGAGATGCTCTTTGTCCTCGGCGAATCCGCCCGCATTGGCGATGCGGCCGCGGCGGTGGCCGAGATACAGCTCAGGCGTGGGCCGCAGGCAGCGGCCGGGATCGGGACCGGAAAAGGGCACGGGAACCGGCATGGCAAGACCCGGCGTGCGCTCCGTCAACAGTTCCTGGATAGCGAGTTCGGTCTCTTCATAGGCACCCTCTCCGGCGTGGAAGTAGCGCAGATAGCCGCCGCCGTCGATCAGATACTTCGAGGGCCAGTACTTGTTCGCAAAGGCCTTCCAGGCGGCAAAATCGTTGTCGAGCATGACCGGATAGGTGATACCGAACTCCTGGATGCCGCGTTCCAGAATTTCAGGCGCGCGGCCGAAATAGAACTCGGGCGAGTGGATGCCGATCACTTGCAGGCCCATGGGTGCGTAGCGCTGGTGCCACTCGACCACATACGGAAGGGTCCGAATGCAATTGACACAAGTGAAGTCCCAAAAATCGATCAGGACCGGCGAACCGCGGAGTTGGCGCAACGAAAGCGGAGGCGAGTTCAGCCACATAGGCCCAATTTCGGGTGCATGCACCGTTTTCGGATCTAGCCGCATACACTGGTGAAAGGGCATTATCTCATGTACTCGCCGCGGCTCCTCCAATTTTTTCGCGAACCGAAGTGCGTGGGGCTGTTGCCGCCGCCGGCTGCGAGCGTCGAGGTGATGAATCCGGTTTGCGGAGATATTCTCCAGCTCTCGGTGGAGTGGCGGGACGGTATAGTGGCGAAATCCGGCTTCCTGGCGAAGGGCTGCACGGCATCGATCGCCGCCGGCGCGGCGTTGGCCGAGTGGGCGGAAGGCAAGACGCGCGAGCAGGTGGCGGCGATGACGCCAGCCGGTATCGAAGCGCTGCTGGATGGGCTGCCGAACGAAAGCAAACACGCGGCGCAATTGGCGGCCGACGCAGCTCGCGCGCTCGGAAAGCGATGAAGGCACGAGTTCTGGTGCTGTACACCGGCGGGACGATCGGCATGACGCCGGTGGACCCGGCGTATCCGGAGGGCACCCGGCGGCCCGGCACGAAGGAGGATCTGCTGCGGTACCTGCCGCCGGTGCGCGACGGTATCGAATGGGAGTTGCTCTCCGAACCCGCCCTGCGGCCCATGGACTCCTCCGATGTTGGACCGCGAGAGTGGCTGGCGATGGCCGCGGCCATCGCGCGGAACTACGATGGGTGGGACGGCTTTGTGATTCTGCACGGCACGGACACGATGGCCTACACGGCATCCGCGCTGTCGTTCCTGTTCGAGAACCTCGGTAAGCCGGTGGTGTTGACCGGCTCACAGACGCCGCTGTTCCACGAACGGACCGACGGCCGCCTGAACTTTCTAAACGCGCTGCGCATCGCCGGGTACAAGGCGGTGCGGCTGCCGGCTGTGCCAGAGGTGACGATCTGCTTCGGCAATGTGCTGTTGCGGGGGAACCGCGCGCGGAAGATGTCGACATCCGACACCGACGCGTTCGAATCGCCGAACCTGCGGCCGCTGGCGGCGATCGAAAGCGAGATATTCGTAGACCGCTCGCTGGCGCGGCCCCGGCCCAGCGATCCATTCCGAGCGGCAGCCGCGATGTGCGAGGAGGTCGTCGACATCACCATCGTGCCTGGGTTGCGAGCGGAACTGTTGCGCGCGCTGATCTGCGCGCCGCCTATCCGGGGAGCGATTCTGCGTACCTTTGGCCAGGGCAATCCCCCAAACTCGCCGGCCTTGCTGCGCGTGCTGGGTGACGCGGTGGCAGCGGGCAAGGTGATCGTCAACGTGACGCAGTGCGCCCGCGGATTCGTGAACATGTATCAGTATGAGAACGGCCGCGCGCTGGTGGACCTGGGCGTGACCAGCGGGCTGGACCTGACACCGGAGGCGGCGTTGACTAAGCTGGCGTGGCTGCTGGGCGCCAAACTGCCTCCGGCCGAGGTGCGGCGGCGGATGCAGATTGGGCAGCGCGGGGAACAGACGTTCGACCTGATGCGGGTACCGGCAGGCGATGAAGCCGGGTTCGCCGCGGACCGGGTCCGCCACGCGTTTCCAATGGACGGAGACGTCCTGCTGCTGGTGGAACCGGGTTAGACGCCGCGGCGTTTGATGTCGATATTCAGCCGCTTGATCTTCTGGTTCAACGTGGAGAGCGGAATGGAGAGCCGCTGAGCGGCCTCTGTTTGCGAATAGCTGACGAGGTCCAGGACGTTCATGATCACCTGGCGCTCATAGTCGGCGACAAGTTCGTACAGGCTTGCATCGGCGGGCAGATTGCCAGTGGCGTCGCGGCGGATCCGGAGGCCGCTGGGATGCACGACCGTGTCGGGCAGAACGGTGGCGGGCACGGTTTCGCCGGTGGCCAGGACGACGGCGCGTTCGATGGTGTTTTCGAGTTCGCGAACGTTGCCGGGCCAATTGTGCTCCATCATCACTTCGAGCGCCTCCGGTTCGAAGCGCAGCGTGGAGTGGCCGCCGCTCATGTACTTTCCGTTCTCCTCGCAGAACTTGTCGAAGAAATGCTGGACCAGATGCGGAATGTCTTCCTTGCGGTCGCGCAGCGCGGGAAGATTCAACTGGATGACGTTCAGGCGGTAGTAGAGATCCTCTCGAAAGCGCTTCTCCTCGACCATTTTCCGAAGATCCTCATTGGTGGCGGCGACGATGCGGACGTCCACCTGCATGACGTCGTTGGAGCCGAGCGGGGTGAACTCGCGCTCCTGAATGACGCGCAGCAGTTTCGCCTGGATCTCCACCGGGATATTGCCGATTTCGTCGAGGAAGATGGTGCCGTTGTTGGCGGTCTCAAACGCGCCCTTGCGCGTGGCGATGGCACCGGTAAACGCGCCCTTGACGTGGCCGAAGAGCGTGGACTCGAGTAAGTCCGGTTGTAAGTTGCCGCTATTTACGGCGACGAAAGGAAAGTCGGAGCGTGTGGAGTTCGTGTGAATCGCCTTGGCGATGAGCTCCTTGCCGGTGCCGGTTTCGCCCGCGATCAGAACCGTGGCGCGCGAGGGAGCGACCTGAGCCACGGTGTCGAGAACGCGGACCATGCGTTCGCTCTTGCCGACGATGTTGGGGAACGAATAGCGCTGCTTGAGAGCGCGTTTGAGTTCGAGATTCTCAACTTCCAGGCGGCCCTTGGCGATCTGGCGCTCAATCTCGATGAGGAGTTTTTCGTTATCCCAGGGTTTGGAGAAATAGTCGTTGGCGCCGGATTTCAGGGCTTTCACGGCCACATCGATCGAACCATAGGCGGTGATCAGAAAGATTGGCGTATCGCGATCGCGGCCGCGCACTTCGGCCAGCACTTCCATGCCGGATTTGTCCGGCATCATGAGATCCAGCAGAACCAAGTCGTAACTGGACGCCGCGAGCCTTTCCAGCCCCTCGGTGGCGTTCACGGCCAGCGTAATGTGATAGCCCTCGATCGAAAGCAGAGTCTCCAGGCTTTCGCGAATGTCTTCTTCGTCGTCGATTATGAGAATCCGGCCCTTAGGCATTCACGGTCTTCCTTACCACGGGGAAATCCAACTGGAAGCTCGAACCGGCGCCCGGTTGGGAGTGCACGGTGATGGAGCCGCCATGTTCTTTCACGATACCGTAGGTAATGGAGAGACCGAGACCGGTTCCCTTCTTCGCGCCTTTGGTGGTAAAGAAGGGATCGTAGATTTTGGCCAGATTTTCCTCTGGAATTCCGCAGCCGTTGTCGGAAATCGAGATGCGGACGTCCTCGCCGGACACTGTGGAGGAGACCGTCAGCCGGCCGCCGTTTTCCATGGCGTCGCGCGCGTTCAGCATGAGATTGAGAAATACCTGTTGGAGTTTGCCAGGGTTGCCCTTCACGAGACCGATCGACGGATTCAATTCCTCGACCGCCTCGATGCGCGCCTTGGACAACTGCGGCTGGATGAGCTGGAGCGTTTCGTGCAGCACTTTATTCAGGTCCAGCTCTTCGAAAGCTGTCGACGAGGTGCGAGAGAAGTTCAGCAACGAGTTAACGATTTCGCTGGCGCGGAAGGTCTGCTTGGCGATCTTGTCGAGCAGCTTCGCCTTCGACTCGTCGCCGTTTACCTGCTTGGCGAGTAACTGGGCATAGGTGGAGATGACGGCGAGCGGTGTATTGACCTCATGCGCGACGCCGGCGGCGAGTAACCCCAGCGACGAGAGCTTGTCGGCCTGGACCAAGCGGTTTTCGAGCACCGATCGCTCGGTAATGTCGTCAAACAGCACCAACCGGCCGATCTGTTCCTGTTCCCGCGAGACGAGCGGAGCGACTACGACGTTGATGGTGCGGTCCGAATCCGACGGGCCCGGCATGGGGAACTTGTAGATTGTGTGAATTCCGGCCTCACCCTTTAGAGCGTCGAGCCGTTCGACCAAATCCGCAGGCAGCAGATCCCGGAGCCGGCGCCCGACGGCGTCGGCGCGGCTGATGCCGGTGAGAGATTCCAACTGCGAGTTCCAGCTTTCGACGCGATCCTCGAAATCGGCGGCGACGATGCCGACGTTGATCGATTCGACGATGTTCTCGCTGAACTCCTTGAGGCGTTCGTACTCCTCGGCCTTGCGTTCGAGCGAGCGGTAGAGACGGGCGTTTTCTACGGCAATGCCGACGTAGCCGCAGAGCGTTTGCAACAACTCGACGTCGTCAGAGGAGAGAAAATCGCCTTCCGTGGTGCGGCTGACGCCGAGATAGGCGATGACACGGCCGCGGGCCGAGCACGGAATATAGTAAGTCAGGTCCAGGTCGGCGATGGTATGCAGGACGGGCGCAGGCCAGTCGTGCATAAAGGCGTCGTAAGGCCCGCGGGTTCGCTCGAAAAACAGAGACTTCGCGTCCTTGGAATGCAGGAACTGCAAGTCCATTCGATCCGGCACCGGGCGCTGGCGGCCAGCGGTCATGTAGAGACGGAAGCCGTCCTCTGCGGCGTTGTCGAGGAAAAAGACCAGCCGGTCGATGGAGAGCGTGCGGGTGAGACGGTCGGCGACTGCGTTCAACATCCGGTTCAGGTCGGTCTCGCTGCCCAGTTCGCGAGCGAATTCGATGAGCGTGCGGCGATAGTCGTAGCGGTCTTTGTAGAAGAAGTGGCGGTCCAGCACCTCCTGGAGCCAATTACGCACGGGCTGAAAGATGAAGGCGGCAATCAGAATGAGACTAACGAGCGCGGCCGGGTTCAGATCGTCGACCCGGGCGCCGGGCTGGCCTTCGGGATGCGGCATCGACGCGGTGATGGAAAACACCAAACCATAAAAGACGGCCAGCACGGCGAGCGTGGCCAGCGTGTAGACGTAGCCTTGCTGGAAGATGATATCCACGTCCATGAGCCGGTAGCGGAAGATGGCGTAGGCCCAGGTGAGCGGCACGAGGGCCAAGGGAATGACGGCCATCTCCCATTCGGGACTCAACACGGCGCCAAACAGATAGGGAAAAACGTAGAGAAACGCGAAGGGGACGACCCCGAACACGGCTCCGTTGCGCAACCACTTGATCTGCTGCCGCACCACCGGCTCCACCGCACGGCGGTGCCGCCACGAAAGAACCGCGGCGCCGAGCAGTTGGCCGCCGGCGACCCAGGCCAGCCAGAGCCGGTCGAACATCCAACGCAGTTCGACCGGGCTTACGGCGATTCGAATGTAACCGGCGAGAATTCCCGTCCAGACGGCGCCAGCCGCAAGCGGAAGTACGTAAATGAGCCAGGCCTTCCGGCGCAGCCACAGCGGTGTATCGGGGAAAACGAGCGCGAAGTGAATGAACAGCGACGGCATCAGCAGGCCGGCAAAGACGTTGCCGAAATAAACGACCTGATCGAAGTTGTTCAGCTTGCCGGTGTAGTGGAAAGTATAGAGGACGAAGCTGGCAAGGCAGAGCAGATAGAAATGCAGGGCTTTGTGCGCGTCGCCCCGGCGGAAGAACACGAACAGACCGACGAAGATGTAGGCGAGGCCGACAAGATACTGGTAGTAGATTGCGTCGGAATTGGCGCGCTCGGCGATGTTGACGGTGTACTTCACCTCCAGCGCCAGTTCGGCGCCGTCACGTTTGTACGGGCGCTCGACGATGTAGTCGGCCTTCTTCCAAACGCCGATGCCGACCAGGATTTCAGCGACCTCAACGGCGTGCGTCACCGGGACGTTGCCGATCGAGTGGAGGATGTCGCCGTTGACGATACCGGCCTTGGCGGCCGGGCTATCCGGCACGACGTGCAGGGCGACGACAATGTTCTTGGCGGCTTTGGCCGGCTTCGTGATGGAGCGGTCCACCCAGGTGACGCCGTCCTCGGGAAGTTGGAATTTACGCTGCTGCTGGAAGTTGATGCCGGCGGCAATAACGGCGGCGATCGTCAGTACGACGATGAGTGCACCCGTTAGTTGCCGCTTCAGCTCACGCACAAAGACACCTATCCCTACACGTCACGATGCAATTTTCCGGCCAACAGTTACAAGACCGGGTGCGCCTAGAATATCAAATCTTTTCAGTAGCTTAAGGGATTCGGCCGGGCATCGCGGCGATCCCGTTTTTGGAAGGCCATTACTGTTCTTGGGAGCAAATGCAAAGGGGCGCCCGGTTGGGCGCCCCTTTGCAACCGTTGGATTTCCGGCTAGAAGCAGATTCCGAGCTGCAAACCGAGCGTCTGAGCGCCCAGCGGCGAGATCAGCGTCCGATCCTGGAGCCGGACGAGATAGGCGTTGACTGCCCTCTGCATCCCGGCCTGATCGCCGATTGCCTGCGCCGCCGCTGCCTGATCGACCAGGCTGTTCAACGGCGAGGGATCGGCAACGAACCAGCCGGCGACCGCCTTCAGCCCGAACGGTGTGAAGAGCGCCGTCGCTCCAGAGGGGCTGGCGACCGCCTCATCCACGCGGATCCGGGGATAGGCGTTCCACTTCTCCCCATATACACCCAACTGCATGCTTCGAATGATGCCACGTTTCATGGTGACGTTGTAGGTCTTGAGGATCGGATCCACCGGATCGGGAGCGTTGAGAATCGTGTCGAACCCAACCATGCCGGACGAGTCGGCCATGGGCGCGGCCAGTTGCCGGGCGGTGCCGGGAGTGCTCAAGTAGGGAACAATCTGATTCATGAGAGATTCGCGCTCCGCCGGAGACACGGCGAGGAGGAGGTACTCGAGGGTTACGATCGCCGAGCCGGCGAAAACGTCCCGGAACATTTCGTTGCGTCCGGCCTCCGCGCCTGGGGTTGGAATCCAGCGAACGGAGAGCTGTCCATTGAGGAAGCCGGTCGCGAGTGCCGTTTCGGTCCCCGTGACGCCGGGCATGGGGTCCATGGCCAGCGACCAGGAGTTCGCTGTCGTTTTGTAGGAGGAGGCCTTGAAGCCGTCCAATTCGCCGTTCGTGGGAAGCCCGGCGGCGCCAAGGGCGGCAGTCAGTGTCGGGGGAATCGTCCTTTGGTTGTGCACGGCCAGGGCGATCTGCTTCAGATTGTTCATCGTTTGCGTTCGGGCGGATGCCTCCCGCACTTTTTGAACCGCCGGAAGCAGTAGACCGATCATCACGGCTGTCGTGCTGATTACAACGAGCAGTTCAATGAGTGTAAAACCGGCTTGGCGGAGCCGCCGGGTCTTTGTGGAATTAAGTTTCATAGTTTTCTCCTTGTGATTTTGGGCAGTTATGTCGTGGTACCGCCGCTCACACAGGGGAAGGCGCACAAGGCCGGGCGAATTCCGTCAGAACGGGCCATTCCAAATCGCCTCGAATTCTCCTACAGAGTTCCTCGCGAGAAAAGCCGTTTGTTTTCAGCGCAATTCTGGCTTTGAGGGAGCCGCGGCCGGTTTGGCCGGAGGCGCCGCTTTGGTGGGGTCGACAACCGGGCGGCGGAAGCGAGGCTGCCGCGGCACCGGTTTGGCGCTCGCCAATTCGATATAACTCTTCAAAACATCCGCTTTCAAATCCGGATTCAGCATTACCTGACGCACCGAGCCTTGCGGTTCGGAGAGCGTCCAAGCCTTGTCGGCCGGGCGCATCGCGTACAGCACGGCGGCCATGTCGGACGTTTCCGCGTCGTAGGGCATGGGCTTGGCCGCCTTGTAGGCGTCCGCCACTGGATGCGCCGGCGACCAGGCGAATTCTTTCTCGATTGCCTCGGCCGGGAAAAGAACCGAATTGCCGGTGGACGGGCTGATGGAATAGATCGGCGAGGGCCACTTGCCGTTCAGGGCCATGGCAGCCTTCGGATCGGACGCGACCAGGTAACGGACCTTCTCCTTGATCAACTCTTGCGAACCCGGAAGCGCGGCGACCCGAAGCAGGTTCGCCGGCGGCCCGCAGAGCACGACGATCGCATTCTGCTCAAACTGCGCGGTGAGCGCGTTGCGCACCAGCGCGGGGGACTCGGCCGTGTCGACCAGCCGGTGCATTCCGTGCGTATACACGGGCTTGCCTTCGGCATCCTTGCGTTCCAGGACTTTCGCCAGCATCGGGGTCTCGTCTTTCATCGCCCCGTCGGCCAAGAGTCCGACCGGCAATGTTCGCGAGAACGAGCCAAACGCCGCACTCACGGCGCCGGCATAAAATCGGCCGACGACCTCACAAAAGGCCGCCGAGCTGAGATTCGACCGCGTGCTGGAGACGCACACGACGCGGCACTCGTTTTTGCCATCGAAGCCGTAAAGCAATGACAGAGCCAGCGCCGTTTCGACTCGCGACCCCATGTCGCAATCGAAAACGACGCCGACGGAGGGTTTCCCTTGTCCGAAAAACTGCATGCGCTTAGGCCATGTCGAGTTCGCCGGCCCGGCCGGTCGCGTCGCCGAAGTGCTCGGCGTTGACGCCCATGCGATCCATCATGGTCAGATACAGGTTGGAAATCGGTGTCTCCTTGCGGTAGGTGATCCGCCGGCCGCCCTTGAACCTGTTGCCGCCCTTGCCGGCCACCAGCACCGGCAGATCCTCATGCGTGTGGCGGTTGCCATCCGACAGTCCGGCGCCGTAGACGATCATCGAGTTGTCGAGGATGTTCGAATCCCCTTCTTGAATCGCCTTCAGCCGCTGCATCCACGCGGCGAATTGCACCATGTGGTACTCGTTGATCCTGGTGACCTTGTCGAGCAGATCCATCTTGCCTTGGTGGTGGGTGAGCGGATGGTGCCCGTCGGCGATTCCGATTTCGCGGTAGGGGCGCGAGGTGCCTTCACGGGTGACCAGGAAGGTCACGACGCGGGAGATATCAGCCTGGAAGGCGACGGTGATCATGTCGCTCATCAGTTTGAAATGTTCGGCGAAGTCGGCCGGGATGCCGAAGGGTTTGGGCATGCCCGGTTCGATTTGGCGCTCGTCCTTTTCGGCCTTCTCCAACTGTTTCTCAATCTCGCGGATGGAGGAGAGATACTCGTCGAGCTTGCGGCGGTCTGTGGGGCCCAGGTCGCCCTGCAGCTTCTTCGTATCGGCGGTGACAAAATCAAGAACGCTCTTCCGATACTTGGCCTGACGGGCGCGGGCTTCCGGAGTCAGCGGCGTGCCCTTGCCAAACAGATGCTCGAAGAACGCGCGCGGATCCAGGATGGGCGGCAGAGGTTGCGTTTCGCTGCGCCAGGAGAGGTTATTGGTATAGGCGCAGGAGTAGCCCGAGTCGCAGTCGCCGGCTTGGCGCGCGTCCTCGATACCCAGTTGCAGCGACGGGAAACGGGTCAGCGAGCCGGTCTGATTGGCGACAATCTGATCGCAAGAGATTCCGGCCTTGATATCCACTGCCGATTTCTTCGGGTGCATGCCAGTCAGATAGGCGCCGCAGCATCGGCCATGGTCGCCGGCCCCGTCGAGCAGCGCGCGGCCGTTATTCTGGGTAAGGTTCGAAAGGATATTGAAATCCTGGCGCAGCGGGTCCATCGGGCGCAGGATCCGGGGCAGTTCGGCCGGGAACGCGCCATCCTCGGCGGGTGTCCAATGGCGCATATCGAGTCCATTGGGAACGTAGACAAAGGCCATGCGGACCGGCGCCTTGCCGGGGATCTTGGATGCGTTCATGGCGGGGGCCATGGCGTCCAGCGCGGGCAGCGCGATCGCGGTTCCGAGCCCGCGCAACAGTGTGCGGCGAGAAAGGGCTTTTCTGGTCATCATCGTTGTGCCACCTGCTTTTTCATTGTCTCTTCTTTGGGAGCCTCTCCGCGCCGTTGCTGGAACGGCAGGCTCTCCACGATTTCGAGCAGCAGCGGCTGGAAGGGATATCCCTGCGCCGCGAGTCTCTTTACGATTCCTTCGACGGTCTTGCGATCATATCGCTCCAGACCGCGGCCGAGGGCGTAGGTCAACATCTTCTCCGTAGCCGCCCGGGCGAACTGCGGCAGTTCGTCCAGCAGAATTGTGCGGAATTCGGCCGCGTTCTTGTAGCTCTTGCCGTTCAACAGCGTACCAGCCGAGTCGATGTCGAATTTGCCGTCCTTAGAGCGCCAGCGCCCGATAGCGTCGTAGTTTTCCAGGCTGAAGCCCATGGTGTCCATGCGTTCGTGGCAGGAGGCGCAGACGGCGTTCGAACGGTGCTTTTCCAACTGCTGGCGCAGCGTTCCCGCGCTGCCCACGGCGTCCTCGTTCAGCGGCGGCACGTCGGGCGGCGGGGGAGGCGGCGGCGTGCCCAGAATATTCTGCAGCACATATTTTCCTCGAATGACCGGCGAAGTACGCGTCGGGTAACTGCTAACGGTCAACACGCTGGCGTGGCTCAAAATGCCGCCGCGCTCCTTGGTCGAGAGATCGACGCGGCGGAACTCCGGCCCGATTATGTTGGGAATGCCGTAGTGTTTGGCCAGGACTTCGTTCAAGAACGTATAGTTCGAGTCGATAAACTCGGCCATCGGACGATTCTCACGCAGCATATGCTCAAAGAACATCCGCGTTTCGGTGCGCATGGCGTCGCGCAACTCCGGGCCCCACTGCGGGAAGAGCTTCGGATCCGGCTTCATCTGGTTCAGATTCCGGATTTCGAGCCACTGTCCGGCGAAGTTTTCGGCCAAAGCGGAAGATCGTTCGTCGGCCAGCAACCGTTTCACCTGGGCGGCCAGCGTACCCGGCGTGCGCAGTTTGCCGGTCTCCGCGAGGCCCAGCAGTTCGCCATCCGGCATGGAAGACCAGAGAAAATACGACAGGCGCGACGCGAGTTCGATCTCGGAGATTCGATGAATCCGCGCCGGATCGTTCGGCGCAGGGTGCTTTTCGATGCGGAACAGGAAGTGCGGCGAGGTGAGCATCGCCTGCATAGCCAACTGCAATCCCTGTTCAACGGATTGGCCTTCGCGACGGGCCATGGCCACGAACCCTTCGAGCGGAGCGATGTCGGCCCGCGTAACCGGGCGGCGATAGGCGCGCCGGGCGAGTTGCGTCAAAATCTTCGAAACACAGGGCGCGCCGGAGTTCGGATCGCAGACCAGAACCCGCTTGCGAGAAGCGCGGTCCACCTTCGCCGGAAAGGGCCCAATAAACTTGATCATGTTGAAGAACTTGTTCTTCTTGTCGTCGAACACGTCCTTCTCGTCGAGAGTCTTGACGAAATCGTCGTCTAGAAAGCCAACACGGAACACGTGGTCCCCCTCGGGCAGGACTAACTTGAAATGCTCTTCCGAGTACGGACTGAAGTAGACCAGGCCGGACGGCTTGGTTTCGACCATGCGCTCGTACAGCAGCTTTCCGTCCATCCAGAAGCCCATCTTGACGGGCTTCGCGCCGGCCGCCCGTTCGCCGGGCAGTCCGATGGTGATTTCGTACTCGCCGTCCCAATCGATGCGGTGAGAGGCTTCGATGTTAGAGCGGCCCAGCCGGCGGACGGTGCGCGTCTTCGAGTGATACTCGAACTCCAACGGCTTGGCCGGGAGCGGATCGGCGCCCAGCGCCCGGGAGGCGATGGTCTCGGCGGCCTCCAGGTACTTCTGCATCAGCACGGGGGAGATGGTCAGCACGTCGCCTATGTTGTCGAAGCCGTGGCCCGAATCGTCGGCCGGGAAATCCTTCTCGGCGCGGAAGTCGACGGCCAGCAGGTCGCGGATCGTATTCGTATACTCGACACGATTCAAGCGGCGGGCGGTGACGCGGCCAGGATCGGGCTTCACGTTGCGGTCGGCGCGCTCCCACTCGGTCTCGAGAAAACCGGCGAGTCGATCCACCTCTGCGACAGTCGGCCGGGGCAGGCCCTTCGGCGGCATTTCGCCGGAACGGATCTTCTGCAGTATCCGTTCCCACGGTTCCCTGGCCTGCAAGACCGAACCGGGCTGCGTGAACGGAGTGATGTCCACACCGCCAGACTGGGTGCGCCCGTTGTGGCAAGCGGCACAGTTCCTGTTCAGCAACGGTTGAACGTCGTGGTCAAAGGTCCTGGGCTGGCCGAAGGCCACCAGAAATCCGAGAGCGATCAGACACCAATAGCGCATCGGGGGACTACTCAACAGAATAACGCCAACTGGGTTGATTTTGTTACGCCGACGCTCTTAGTTTAATGAAAAAGAAGATACTTAACGCGACGCCGGCGATGCTGGGGCATACGAAAATCGCGACATTTAGAGCGTCGTCCTTTCCCACAGCCAAACAGTAAGCGACGGCGGCGATTCCCGCGACCGCCAGGGCCGCGAAAGCGCCGGAGCGCAACGCCGGAATGGCGCCGGCGATTAGCACGATTCCGAAGAACGACAGCAATCCGAGAATTCGCCATCCGTACCGCAGCGGCTCTACCAGCCCGGCGCCAAAATAAAGAAAAAGATCGAATAGCGCCCGCCACCCCGTTCGCGGGCCGCTGGCCAACATGCCGATAAGGCCAAAGTACGCGGCCAGGGCTAGCGCCGGCGTCAGAAGCGCCAAACAAGTCAGGTAGCGCAGGTAGTGCACGACCTTACGGGCGTAATCGGCGGCCGGAACTTGTCAGTGAGCCGCCGCCTTTGGACGGAATAGAGCCATGAAAATCACCGCGCACAGGACCGTCAAAACCAACGGCACCATGAAGATCCTGGTGTAGTCGTCCTTGTACAGGCCCGCGATATAGCCCGCAAACCAACTGCCGGCCACCATTCCGGCGCCCAACAGCACAAAGGCAATGAGCCCCTGGGCGGAGGCGCGAATCTCCGGGCCGGCGACCTGGTCGACATAAATATAGGAAGCCGTAAAGAAACAGACGTAGCAGATGCCGTGCAGCGTGAGCGACGCGAGCACCAGCCACAGCGGTCCGCCCAACGCGAAAATCGCGTACCGGACAGGCCAGGCGAGAATCCCCAGGGCCATGGTCCCCCGGATGCCCCACTTGTTCAACATCTTCGGCAGCAGCAACATGGTGACGATCTCCGCCGCCTGCGCGATGGACATCCAGGCCGGCGCCTGGCCCTCGGGCAGGCCGATCGCGTAGAGGAACGGTCCGGTCAGGATGAAGTAGAACATCAATTCCGTCGCGACCACGAAGGCGAGGCCCAGAAAAATCGCGAACTCTCGGTTCTTCAGCAGTTGCAGCGCGCCGAGAAACGCCAGCGGCGAGTCGTTCTTTTTAGCGGGCGGCGTGTGCGGCAGCGTGAAGCAGAAGACACCAAGGATCGCCGACAGGCCGGCAGCTAGCGTCATCCCGTCGAAGCCGCCGCCCAGCAACCCCGGCGCCCAGCCGCGGATACCAATGCCGAGCAGCAGTCCGACAACGATCCAACCGATCGTGCCCCAAACGCGCACCAGCGAGAATTCACCTTCGGCTTCCGGCATGTGGTGGAAGCAAATAGAGTTGGTCAGCGCCAGCGTGGGCCCATAAAGCAGCGCCCAGAGCAGCATCCAGATCCAAACGCCGTCGTAGTCCCTGGCCGTGGCCATGATGGCGAGCGGCATGGCACCGGCCAGGTGAAGAACCGCCAGCAGTTTATCGGTGGGCACAAAGCGGTCCGCTAACTGCCCAACAAAGAACGGGGCGACCATGCAGCCGATCGGGAGCAGCGAGTAGATGCCGCCCACCTGGCCGTCGGACAGTTGGAGCACTTTGCCCAGATACGCCGAAAAGTCCGGATACCAGGCGCCCCAGACCATGTATTCGAGCAGCATCATGACGCTGAGACGGAAACGAATGGAGGTGAACAAGATTCAGAGAGTGTATCGCGGATTGGGCTATGATCTTAGGATTGATTCCGCGTCTCCTGCTCACCGTCGCAATTTTGCTTGGCTTCTGCTACAGCCCGGCCGTTGAGGGCGCACCCGCGCGCAAGAGCTCCGCCCGGAAGAAGAAGCCGGCGGCGAAGAATTCGAAGAAGAAGACCGTCAAACGGCGGCCGGTCCGACGGAAGCCGGTCGCGCGGCGGCCGGTTTTGGTGGCGGCCCGGCCGGCTGCGGCGAATTCGCTCCGCCAAGTCAAAGCGGGCGAGATCGCACCCAGGCTAGGCTGCTCCCGCCAGGCGCTGGAGGCAGCCTCGTCGCTCCAGGGCCTGCGTTACCGCCGCGGCGGCACAAGTCCGGACACCGGTTTCGACTGCAGCGGGTTCGTCCAGTACGTCTATCGGAACTCCTGCGAGGTCGATTTGCCCCGCACCGCGCAGGCGCAGTTTGGCGTTGGGACCGAAGTGGGCCGGGAGGATCTGAGAGAGGGCGACCTGGTCTTCTTTAAGCGCGGCGCGGCCGGCTGGCACGTGGGCATCTACTCCGGCGACGGGCAGTTCATCCATTCGCCGAACACGCGGGACCGGGTGCGGTACTCGTCGCTGTCGACGCCCTACTTCCAACGAAGTTACTTGGGCGCCCGGCGGTTGACCATGGATCTGGCGCCGGTACTGCCGGAGACCGTTTTCCCGCCCGCCGAAGCGGTGGAAGCGGAGAACTAGACACAGCCCTGGCCTTTTTCGCAAGGTGCGTGCGCTTCTGAGAGCGGTGACAACGGAACTGGATTTCCGGTCACCTCAGAAAGGACTCTCGATATGCACGCAACAATGAAGTTCGCTTCCGCCGCCATCCTGGCGGTCTCCGTTCAAGGGGCAACGATTTGGTTTGAGGACCGCACAGCCTGGCTCAACGCGGTCAAGAACGTCCAGACCATCGACTTTGAAGGCCTCGCGCCGTCGACCTACACGACATCGGCGGGAGTCACGCTGGGAGCGGTCAGATTCTCGTCCCCGCAAGAGCGCATGGCTTGCGGATTCTCCTTCCAAACCGGAGTGAGTTGCACAACGACGAACTATTACGAGGTGAAAATCGTAGACGATCCGGCCGGTCAGCCGCCACTCAACGGCGCCTACTTGACGACGCCAAACCGATCTGCCGGCACTGCAATCGGTCCCGTCCCAGGGGGGTACAACCGGGGAACGCTGATCTTGGACTTCGGCGCCGGAAAAACCGCCGCCGGATGGGACTACAACGCAGGGGGAGACGCGTTGACGATCAACCTGAACAACGGTACGGCCTCCCCCTTCAATCCAAACCTTAACGGTTTTGTTGGGTTTATCAGCTCCCAAGCGGTCACTCAGGCCAGCATGGTGATACCCGCGTTCTTCCTGCCGATGAGCGGGGGCCACGGCTTCCTCCGCATCGACAATGTCAGCACCGGCGACGCCGTTCCGGAACCTGGAACGTGGATGCTGGGAGCCGGCGGACTGCTAGTGATCGCGAGTCGCACTCGCGGGAAGAGCCGGTAGCTGGATGCTGCCCGCCGCAAGACTTGCTTCCGCCGCCAACGTCGCAACTTCCGTAATTTGAGCCCCCCCCGTTTCCCAGTCGAATCCATCGCTGTCGATAGGAACCACTGGCGGTGTACGTGGAATCCGCTCGACGGCGGGATGATCGGTTTGACGGCCAGTAGCTCCAAAACCTTCTCCCACCTCACCGCGTCGTGGCCAGCTAGCAACCGCTAGCGCCAGAATTGAGCATGGCCCAGCCGCGAGTGCACTTCGCAACCTAACCAGGAACGAACGAATACACGAAGCGTTTTCAATCACGCCGATTCTTGTTTTTCGCTGGTCTCGCCCGTATCCGGCACCAACCGCGGCGCCGGATTGCCCCGCTCCAGGAGCCGCTTTCGGACCGGGCCTGAGTGGCGATGATCCTTGCCGTGCCGTCTTTCTTCCGGTAGACCTTTCACAAGAACATCGAATCGGCAGATTGTTGTATTCGCGAACCGTTTGCCAGAGGTTAGGTCTTCACCACAGCGCTTTCCCGGAGCCCACTGCAAATGCGGATGGACCTAGCGTCGATCTGTCCTCGTCGACGACCCGCCCGGCGGTGGTACTGAACTGGTGCCGTGAGAGCGCCGGCGCAGAGAGTTCTAGGTCAGCGCCCCGGATAGTGAATAAGAATGCTGTCACCGGAGCTCCCCAGGGCTATGTATGTTCCCGGATCGTAGTCCGACCCACCACACTCAAATCCCGAAGCCGGCCAGGATGCCGGATCCCATTTCATGAACCAGCTCTCAGGCTCACCGAGTTGGACGTCGTTGACGAACTTGCAGCCCTGGCTGCTTGCGGTTTGCTTGAGCCGTTCCCGCACCTGTTCGCGTGCCTCCGGCGCGAATCGAATACGCTCGTAGGTTGCGGCGCGCCCGCTGAAGACCTTGCCCTCGGAGTACCAGACTTCCTCTGCTTTGATTCCAGGCCCCAGAAAATCACTTGCTCGTGCAAGGTCGGAAGGATCATTGTGCCTTGCAAAAGAGGGCAACAAGAGGGGAGCGAAGAAGAGAACACCGAAGAATACCGGCAGCGAAGGCGCGAGATTGAGCCACCGGAATAGCCGGAAGATCCAACCCCGCTGCCGGGGATGACCGGCGAGCTTCGCGCCGAAATCGACGAGCCATGGCGCCGGGATAAGCAAAAGCGCAGGTGGGAACGCTGTCTCTCGAAAGAACACCCAGCAGAGCGACAGCAATGTCCAACTGACTGGATAAATTGCCGCGCGCCACATAGTAGTTCCTTCGGCAGGTCCAGGCCTCCGCGTTAACCCGGCTTCCGCAGTTGGCGGATTCTTAAATGAGAAACCCGTCAAGAATGAGTCGTGGTGGAGCGAGAGTCTTCGCCACAAAACCGGCTCAGCCAGCGACAGCGGTGGAGCATTTGGCCATCGCGGAAGTACTCCGCAGAGGTGGTTGCGCCGGGAGCGGCAACGCGAGTCTGTCTAGAAATCTCTGGACATCCGCCTCCGGCTTCTTGTGGCGCGGCATGATGGGTTGTCTTCGGCTCGTATCCCGGCCAGCACCGCTTCGGTTGGGATACCACGATCCATCACCTTCATGCGGTACAAACAGTCCTTGATTCCAGTTTTAGACCGCGAACTGCAAAAGCCGGGCTAGTTCGCGGGAAGCAACGTGCTCTCGACTTGAAAGCGCCGGTAGTCGAAATAGCGGTACACCTTCTCACCGCGGACGCGGACGACCGTCATCGCTTTCAAATCGTAGCGGAAGCGGAGCGAGGAAGGCAGCCAGGCTTCACCGAATTTAGCGTATTCGACTTCGATCTCCGAGCCAGGCTGGAAGCCGTTGGCCGCGCGTACGAAATGGTCGAGCCGCTTGCGCTCCACGCCCTCACTCTTATCGAACCAGACGCTGGAACGCATGCTCAGCGCGTCCCGCTCGTCCTTGTTGGCCGCCTTGTAGCCGGGCTTCGGTTCGCAATCGATACGAATGCCCTGGACGTCCTCTCCGGCGAGTTTGCAATCGAACAGTTTTTGAAGCGTCTCAAGCGAGGTGCTGCGGACGGAACGGCGAATCGTACCAAAGCTGCGCTTCTTGCGTTTGTCGCGCTCCTTCGCCATATCCTGGTCAACCTGCATCTGGCGCTTGGCGTCCAGCGGCTGACCGTTTACCAGTACCAGCTTGCGGTAGTTCTCGCCCTCGAGCATGATGACCTCGAATGTTTCGACCGAGTTCGGCGCGTTGGGACGGCGATCCTCCACCTCTTCGCGCCAGGTAAACGTCCACTCCTTGGCACTCTGCAACTCGCCGGCCTCAATCGCCTTTCGAATCAAGTTCGCCGGATCCGCGGCTAGTAGCAAGAGCGCCGCCAGCACCTAGTGTTTCACCCGTCTGGGAATCCGCCCGGCTGCCATTCTTCTGGTCATTTTCCACATGGTAGCAGCGTTTCCAGCGAGACGATCCGCCGTTGGTTCGCGAAGGGACGCAACGGAACGGCCTCGCTTTCAGTGGATCCGGGCTAGTGGGTCGCCCTAAAATTCCTCGGCGAAGTTCACATCACCCGTTATGGCAACCTGGTACGAGCTAACCCGCCGTTCGAAGAAGTTGGTCAGCTCCTGTACGTCTTGCAGCTCCATGAAATCGAACGGGTTTTTCGAGTGGTACATGGGCGCGATTCCGAGCGCGGCCAACCGGCGGTCGGCGATGTATTCCAGGTACTGCCGCATCGAATTCGAGTTGATGCCGGTGACGCCGCCCGAAAGGGTATCCTCGGCGAACTGCGTCTCGCACTCCACCGCGTCGCGGATCATGTCCTTGGCGCGGGTCTCGAACTCGTGATCGAACAGGTGGGGGCGTTCGCGCCGCACGGTGTTGATCACTTCGAGGGCGAACTCGATATGGGCGCTCTCGTCGCGGAACACCCAGTTGGTTCCGGTCGCAAGGCCCTGCAGTAGGCCCCGGCTGCGTAAAAAGTACACGTAGGCGAACGCGGCGAAAAAGAAGAGTCCCTCAATGCAGCATGCGAAGCAGGCCAGATTGAGCAAAAAGCTCTTCATGTCTTCTTCGGTCCGCACGGCCTCCAGGTTCTGCAGCGAGTCGATCCACTTGTAGCAGAAGTCGGCCTTCTTCTTAATGGATTCGATGTTGTCGACGGCGGAAAAGGCCGCCGCGCGCTCGTTGGGGTCGGGAATGTAGGTATCAAGCAGCGTCAGGTAAAACTGGACGTGCACGGCCTCCTCGAACAGTTGCCGGGACAGGTACATCCGGGCTTCCGGGGAGTTGACGTGCTTGTAAAGATTGAGAACCAGATTGTTCCCTACGATGGAGTCGCCGGTGGCGAAAAACGCCACGAGTCGCTTGATCAGGTGCTGCTCGGCCGGATTCATCTTCTGGCGAAGATCCGTGACGTCGGTCGAGAAATCGACCTCCTCGACGGTCCACGTGTTCTTAATGCTGGTCTTGTACATTTCGTAGAAGACCGGGTACTTCATCGGCCGCAGAGTTAAGTTAAAGCCGGGATCGAGAATCATTGGCAGGCCTCACAGGCATCGGGGTTTTCGAGTGAACAGGCGATCGCCTTCGCCACGGGTACGGCGGCGACCGGTACCGTCGCCTTGGCGATCTTTGAGGCCGGACGGGAGCGGAGATAGTAGGTGGTTTTCAAGCCCTTCTTCCAGGCGTACATATACATGGAAGAGACCTTGCCGATGGTGGGGCTTTCGATGAAGAGATTCAACGACTGGCTTTGATCGATAAACGGCCCGCGTTCGGCTCCCATATCGATCACAGATCGCATGGGCAGTTCCCACACAGTCCGATAGACCTGCTTGACGGAGTCGGGAATCTCGTCGATATTCTGAATGGAGCCTTCGCCCATCTTGACGCGGTTCCGCAGATCCTCACTCCAAAGGCCCAGGGCCTTAAGCTCGGTCACCAGATAGCGGTTGATCTGAATGAAGTCGCCGGAAAGCGTCTCCCGCTTGAACAGGTTCGACACCTGGGGTTCGATGCATTCATAGGAGCCGACGATGGAGGCGATGGTGGCCGTTGGGGCGATGGCGATCATCAGGGAGTTGCGCATTCCGGATTTCATCATCCGGGGACGCAGCGCCTCCCATCGTTCGGGGGACTCGGGTGTGATGCCCCACAGGTCGAACTGGAACACGCCCTCGGCGGCGCGGGATTGCTTCCACGCTTCGAATGGACCGTACTGCTCGGCCAGTTCGACGGTGGTGAGCATAGACCAGTAATAGATATCCTCGGAGATCCGGCGGGACAGCCGGCGCGCCTCGTCGGAGTCGAACGGAAGCCGCAGTTGGAAGAAAGCGTCCTGCAAACCCATCAGGCCGAGGCCCACAGGCCGCCATTTGGAGTTAGAAGTCGCCGCGGCGCCGGTCGGGTAGTAGTTGATGTCGATGACCTTATCCAAAAAGCGAACGGCGGATTGAACGGTATTGCCGAGCTTCTCGAAGTCGAACCGGCCGTCGACAACGTAGCGGGCGAGGTTGACGGAGCCGAGGTTGCAAACGGCGGTTTCGGCTTGGTTGGTGACCTCGGTGATCTCGGTGCAGAGGTTCGAAAGATGGATCACGTTTCCATCCCTGCCCGTCTGATTGTTCTTGCTGTTGCAAGCGTCCTTGAAAGTCATCCAGCCGTTGCCGGTCTCGGCGAGAGTCTTCATCATGCGGCCATAGAGGTCGCGCGCCTTGACCTGGCGCATGAACTTGCCGGCGGCCTCGGCTTCCTCGTAGGCCTTCTCAAAGGCTGGGCCATAGAGATCCGTGAAGTGTGGGACGGCCTTGGGATCGAACAACGACCAGACTCCGTCGGAATCGACGCGGCGCATGAAAATGTCCGGAATCCAGTTCGCCAGGTTCAGGTTATAGGTGCGGCGCGCCTCGTCCCCTGTGTTGTCGCGTAACTCGAGGAATTCCTCGATATCCGCATGCCAGGGTTCGAGATACACGCAGGCGGCGCCTTTGCGCTTTCCACCTTGGTTCACGGCGCTGACCGAGCTGTCGAGCGTCTTGAGCCACGGAACGATGCCGTTCGACTTGCCATTGGTGCCCTTGATGAGCGAGCCGCGGGCGCGAATCCGGTGGTAGGCCAGCCCGATGCCGCCGGCGAACTTCGAAAGCATCGCCACATCCTTATAGCGATCATAGATGCCTTCCAGGCTATCTTCCGGAGAATCCAGGAGATAGCAGCTCGACATTTGCGGATGGCTGGTACCGGAATTGAACAGCGTCGGCGAGCTGGGCATGTAGTCGTGCGCCGAGATTAGCCGGTAGAACTCAATGGCTTCCTGGACGTTGGACGACAGTCCGCAGGCCACGCGCAGGAAGAAATACTGCGGCGATTCGATGACTTCGCGGGATTCGGGATTCTTGACCAGATAACGGTCGTAGACGGTTCGAATGCCGAAGTACTCAAAAAGGTCCGTGTTGCGTTCGTCGATCGCGCTATTGAGCTTCCTGGCGTTCGCACGCACGAATTCGGCGAGTGCGTCGCCGATGATGCCGTACTTGTAGCCGGTCTCGATGGACTGGGAGAACGAATAGATATTCTGCGAGGCGACTTCTTTGTCGATGAAGTTGGCTAGCAGGCGGGCCGCCAAGCGGGAGTACTCGGGTTCCTCGGCAATGAGCGATGCCGCGGTTTGGATGTTGAGCTGATCCAGTTCCCTGGTGGTGGAACCATCGTAGAGACCGCCGATCGTTTTGACGGCGACCCGCATAGGGTCGACGCTGGAGAGACCAGCCGCGCAAAGTTGCACCGCCCGAATGATCTTGGAGACGTCCACAGGTTCGAGCGAGCCGCTGCGTTTGCGGACTCGCATGGCCGATTCCGCCGACTGCGGGCGGACATCGGGAAAAAGCTGCTGCGCCGCCGGCAGGGGCGCCGGAGCCAATTGTTGAGCCGTGGCCATGAGAACACCTTCGGGGGGAGGATTTTAATACTGCAAGGTGCGCAGAAAAATAAGAAACGCTATTCACTGACCCTCTCAACGTGGGGATTGCCGGTGAACGAAAACGCTGCCTCAAGTGCCCCAAATGCCGGATCTGCGCAATCCTGCCGTATGGACACGCTGAGGTGGCGCTACCAAAAAGAGTTTATAGCTCCTAGAGGATCAGGTCAACTACTAATTGTGGTTTTCCTCAAATATTCCACAACATAGCGTATGTGATTGGAAAGATTCGGCTTAACAGCGACTACAGACGTAATCCTAAAATAGCGTATCGCAGACGTCCACGTAGAGAAAAACCTTAGGTTTCCCTGAAAACCTTTCGGGCTGCTAGGGTTACAGTTTTGTTGCAAGGAAACGGTGCCGCCGTACAGGTAGTACTGAGAGCCCGGGCGGGTGATTAGAACAGGTACTTCAGACCGAACTGTACCTGTCGCATGGACGTGGCAGTGCCGCGAATCCGGCCGAAGTCCGGGACTGGATTGTTGGGGTTGGTCCCCCAGCTGGCGCCGTAATTCCCCAGGACGGGATGGTTCGGGAAGTTGAAGGCCTCAAACCGGAACTGCAGCCGGTGGTTCTCCGTGATGGGGAAGTTCTTCAGCGTCGAAAAGTCCCAGATAAATTGGGAGGGTCCCAAGAGCCGGTTCCGGGCGATGTTGCCGAATGTACCGGGCGCGGTGTAGAAGAACGCGGACCGGTCGAGCCAACGCTCCGAAGTGCGGTCGGCGCCGGGGAGGTAGGGGTTCCTGCCGTTGGTATTGCCGCGCGGGTCGCCGAAGCTGCCGGTGCCCGGGGCGTCGTAGCCGGCGGCGCTATTGATGGGGCGGCCGTTTTGAATCGTCATGATGGTGCCAACCTGCCACCCTCCGAGGACCTGGTTCAAAATGCCGCCCTTATCCGCCCAGCGCTGCCCTTTTCCGAACGGAAGGTCCCAAATTGTCGAATTCACAAACCTGTGCGGGGTGTTGTAGGCCGAGTGGCCGTATTCGCAATCCAGACAACGATTATCCTGCGGCGTGATGTCGGCATTGGTGCCCCGGATGGCGCTGGTATTGTCGAGCGCCGCCGACCAGGTATAGCTGAGCATGGCGGTCAAGCCGTTCCGGGTCCTGGTCGTGAACTTCATGCCCAATCCGTTGTAGTTCCCAAAGCCTTCGCCGGTGACGATCTGCTGGAAGCCATAGTCCGGATACGGACGCCGCAGCAGGATGTTCGTGGTACCCGGCAACGGAGCATTCTTGTTCTGCAGACCTTGCAGCTTTCGGTGCAGGGCGCCGTTATAGCCGATTTCGAAAGAGGTATTCGGACTGAGGCTTCGTTGCACGTTGAGCAGGTACATCATGGAATAGCTGGTGGCCACATGGGGATGAACGCCCCAGAGATAGGCCGAAGGGACCCGCACCGGAAACTGGCTGGGATCGAGAAAATTGGTCCAACTGGTGTTCGGACGTTCGCCCAGCGAACTGGCGACGCGGTCCAGACGGCCGGCCATTCCCCGGTTCATGTCGAAGCGGGAATTGCCGCTCTCGGCCGAAAAGAAGACCCCGGCGCCAGTGCGCACCACCCATTTGTCGCTCGGACTGTAAGCGATGCCCAGCCGTGGGGCGAAATTGTTCCAGTCGTTATTGATGAGACGGGCGCCCAGGCGGCCGTCGCGCACGGCGGTGATGCCGGTGTAGCGAAAATTGCGGCCTTCGTAAAAATCGCCGCTGCCGGCGCGAACGGCCACCGGGTGGTGGGCCCGGTTGGGATCGTTCACGACGCTGGAAAGAAATGGAACGACGGAGTTCACGCTGGTCCCGCTCTTATCCAGGTAGGGCTGGAAGAACTCATAGCGCAATCCGAGGTTCAAGGTCAGCTTGCGATTTACGCGATAGATGTCGTCGACGTAGAGCGCGAAGTTGCTGGCGCGGAACTCCGAGAGGGCCAGAGCCACGGCCGCCTCGGCGCGTGCGAGATCGCCCAGCAGCATGTCGCCGACCGAGTCCCGCGTGTAGCGGCCATCGAAGGTGAAGCGGCCGCGGGCAAACTCGTTGCCGATCTGGTTGTAGAAATCGTAGCGGTACTCGCCGCCGAACCGGATGGAGTGCTTACCCTTTACCCAGGAAAAGTTGTCGACGAACTGAACGATCTTGTTATCGACGACGAACGGTCCGTTTGCACCGTTGCCGAACCCGGAGTAGGGCACGGCGACCGAGATCGCCGGTACGCCCCAACTGGAAGGCGGATCGGTTCCAAGCGGCAGGTTCATTTCCTTCACGACGTTACGAACGCCGCCCAGCTCCTGGCCCACCTCGTTATAGAAGGTGTTGTAGCCGAAGCGGAACTCGTTAACCTTGGTGGCTGAGAGCACGCGGGTGTTGGAGACCATGTACTGGCGGGCGCGGGTCGCCAGCGTATCCCCGTTCAGTTTGATCCCTTCGTTCAAGGCCGACTCGTCCATCCAGCTATATCGGCCAAACCATTGCGAGTTGCTGCTCTCGTGGAAGTCGCCGCGCGCGGTGATTTGATCCTTATCGTTCAGGTTGCGAATCACGCGCTGAAAGTTGCGGTCCACAGTGGGTTTTTCAATGTTCGGATCGGGCCAGAACTCAAAGAGAATCCTGGCGTTCGGGTGCAAGCGGGATGCCGGAATCGTTTTGTTGGCGAACGGTTGGCCGGTTAGGGGATCGTTCAGGACGCTTACGTGGGCCGCGGCGGAGAAATTGCCTCCGCGCATGGCGGCGGTAGGCACGGTGTAGAAGGCGTTGTTACTGCGGCGCTCCTTGAAGCCCTCGAAATTCGCGAGAAAAAATAGGCGGTTCTTGACGACTGGACCACCCACGGTGGCGCCGTACTGATTCCAGCGGAAAGGAATGCGGGCCGGGTTGCGGCCATCGAAGTCGTAGGCACGCGCGTCGATCGCCGAGTTGCGCAGGAACCAGTAGACGGCACCGTGAAGTTCGTTGGTGCCCGGTTTGGTGGAGACGTTGATTTGCGTGGCGGAGCGGCCGAACTCGGCCGGATAGATGCCGCTCTGAACCTTGAATTCCTGCAAAGCGTCGACCGAGGGCAGGACGATGTAGAGATTGAAGTTGATATCGGTATTGGCGATGCCGTCCAGTGTGTAGTTGTTCCAGGTGCCGCGCATGCCGCTTACGGAGATGTTCTGTTGGGTGCGGCTGCCGCCCTGCCGGCCGTTGGCCTGGCCGGGTGTGGAGAAGCCATAGGTCACGTTCGGGCTGAGCGACACCAACTGCAGGAAGTTGCGGCCGTTGAGAGGCAGGTCGACGATTCGCCGCTGTTCAATGACCGTGCCCACGGTAGCATCCTGCGTATTGAGCAGACTGGCGGTAGCGGACACCTCGACGGTTTCGTTGACCTGGCCGACCGTCAAGGCAAAGTCGATTGTGGCGGTCTGCTGCACCTGAAGCTCAATGCCGTTGCGCACTGCGGCACGGAATCCGCTAGCCTCGACGCGGACGGCATACATACCGGGAACGAGTGACGGGAATCGATAGATACCGGCCTCATTTGTGACAGTATCGCGGGACGTGTTGGTCGCGGAGTTCGTAGCCGTAACTCTCGCTGATGGAACCACGGCGCCTGTCGAGTCTTTCACCTCGCCGGTAATGTCCCCAAAAGTCTGCGAGCGGGCCGTCAAGGAGAAGGCGAGAATCAGGAGAAAGCGCTGCATGGAGCCTCCATCAAAAGATTGCCGACAGTCTATCAGAAACCTTCACGGTACGGCAATGGCGACTTTCAGAACATTGTCCCGCTGTTCGCTGAACAGGCGATACGCTTCGGCGATCTCGTCGAGGTGAAAACGGTGCGTCAGCAAAGGCTTCAAATCGATGCGGCCGGTTTCGACCAGACGCATTAGCCGTGTCATGCGCTCCTTGCCGCCGGGGCATAGCGTGGTGACAATGCGTTTGTCGGCGATCCCGGCGCCAAATGCCCCAAGATCAACGCTCAGATTGTGCGCATAGACGCCGACGCTTGACACTACTCCGCCCGGTTTGACTACGCGAAGCGCGTTCTCAAAGGTCGCCTGGATACCGAGCGCTTCAATCGCGACATCGACACCGTGGGTCCTGCGCAAGATCTCATCCGCGGGGTCTCCATCGGCGAGAAACGTGTCCGTCGCCCCCATTTTCCGGGCCGTCTCCAGTCGAAACGGGTTTTTGTCGACGGCCAGTATACGCGCGGCGCCCATCAGCTTGGCGCCCAGAGTGGCGCAGAGACCAATAGGCCCCTGACCGAAAACCGCGACCGTGTCCCCGAGTTTCACTTCCCCGCTCTCAGCGGCTGAGAAACCCGTGGATGCGATGTCGGCCAGCAACAAAACATCGGTATCGCTGAGTGAATCCGGTACCGGCGCCAGATTCGCCTGGGCGAAGGGAACCAGCATATACTCGGCCTGCGCGCCGTCCATGGAGTTGCCAATCCGCCATCCGCCGAGCGGCCCTCCGCACTGTGCGGCATGCCCTCCCAGGCAGTCCATGCATTGGCCGCAGGGAGTGATCGCCCCAACCAGAACGCGCTGGCCCACCGAGTAGCCGGTGACCCCAGCGCCGAGTTCGTGGATGGTACCGACTGCCTCGTGTCCGATCGTGCGGCCGGGCGCGACCGGATATTCGCCGCGAACGATATGAATATCGGTACCACAGATCGTGGTCAGGCGGACTTTGATTACGGCGTCCCCAGGACCGGGGCGCGGGATGGGTTTCGACTCCAACCCGAAGCGGTTGGGTGAGTGAAACACGTTCGCCTGCATGACGCCGGCGGCGGGCAATTCCAAATGGGTTGCGGTTGCGGTGCTGCTCATAGCCAACCTCCGCTTCGTTCCAGTGCAATCGGACAGCCAACTTCTTGGACCCGAATTTGCAACTCCAGATTGTGAAAGGAGAAGTCAAATGGCCGTTGCGGAAATGACACCGAAAGCCCAATGGGCACGCGTGACATGGAACGACTTGAAGGAGCTGGCGAAGGCACCGGGACCCTGCGTGACGATCGTCGCGCCGATCGACCGGACGCGTCCCGGGCCTGTCCGGATGGATGCATTGGCCGGCGAGGCCGCGCAGAGCGTACGTCAGCAACTGCTAGCCAGCGAATGGTCCGAAGCACGGATCGCCGAGTATTTGCGGCCATTGGAGATCGTTCTAAATAACGTGGATGTTCCTCCGGTTCCTGCCGAGGGCATCGCCCTGTTTCATA
Source organism: Acidobacteriota bacterium (assembly GCA_016871155.1). Classification (GTDB taxonomy): domain Bacteria; phylum Acidobacteriota; class Terriglobia; order Bryobacterales; family Bryobacteraceae. Next base: position 36,647 of record VFZO01000024.1, read on the forward strand.
GCCGCACGCTGACGCGGTGGTTCCCGATTCCCGCTCCGCGCGAGGCGGCGCATTTTCTTGGAGCTCGATTTGTGATGGATTCGGTCTGCCGGGCGCTGCTTGAGCCGCCCGAGTTCGTGGTTTTGCTGCTGGCGCGGAAACATATTCGCGCTCTGCGCGTACAGCCGGGTGCGATCACCCGCCTGGATGCGCCATTTGGCGACATCGCGCCTCCGGAACCGGCGATGAAAGCCCTGAACGCGACAACCGCTGGGCCACGCGGCGCCAGGGTGCAATTCGGGACATCGGTGGCGCGGGACCAGGAGTACCGGATCCTCCGCAATCTATATGGAAAGGCCGATCGGGCTCTGCGGACGCTTTTGCACGGGGAACATACTCCCGTTGTGTTGGCGGGGATCGCTCCGGAAGTGGCTATGTTTCGGGAGATTACAAACTACCCGCACGTTTCCCTGGCCGCCGTTCTCACTAGCGGCGACGGCGGCGAGACCGACGTCCAGTTAGCACGAAAAGCCCTGGTGGCGTTATCGGGCTGGCGAAGCGACGAAGAACGAAGAGTCCGGACTTCGATGCAGCGCGCGGCGGCCGCACGGAAATTGAACGATTCAGGCGCGATCATAAGGGCCGCTTCGAACGGTCATGTTCGCGCCTTGCTTTTTCGAGGCGAAGTGACGGGCCCTGACGACGGATTGAACGTCGCACTGGCCGAGACGCTCAAACACGGAGGCAGCGTTTGGCCGACGCAAGCGGCGCACGAGGCACCGATGCAGGCCCTGCTTCGCTACCGGCCCGGCGCTGGACCGGCACCGGCTAGCGCTTGATGGGCGGTAGCCAATCCGGACCGCCCTCTTTCACCGCTCCCGGCACCTGGCCAACGTTGAGAAGAGCGCCGATGGAGAGGTAGGTGCCGACCAGCGATGTGAGGTCTACCAGGTTCTGCTCTCCGAGCAACTGCTTTGTTTTTTGGAACGTCGCGTCGGAAACAAAGTGGTTCCGGCAGAGTTCCCGGGTGAAGTCGTACACGATGGCTTCGTCCGGCTTCATGTTCAACGGCCGCTTGCCAACGCGAAGTTCCGCCAACAGATCGGGAGAGATACCTTCCTTCAATGAAATGGGATAGTGCGCGAACCATTCGAACTGCACGGACCACTCACGGGCGGCGGTCATGATGGCGAGTTCCATCAGCCGTTTCGGCAGCGTGGATTTCCAACGGAAATAGTTATACAGGTCGAGCAATCCGACAGACATGGCCGGACTTCGCAACATGACATTCCACGGACCGGCGATGCCTGTGCGCGTCTCCTTCATGAAGCGCTCGGCCAGGGCGCGTTCGTCACCCTTCATTTCTTCCAGTATTCGCTGGGGGAAGCGAGGTTGGCCGGTGACGGCCAGGACCAGGAGTCCAAACAAGAGTGCGGGTTTCATTCCCCGCATCGTATCGAAAAACGGTCAGCGGCCGGCGGCCATGCCGTGTTTCTTCATCTTGTAGCGCAATGCGTCGCGCCCAATGCCGAGCATTCGCGCCGCCTGCGACTGATTGCCTTTCGACACCGAAAGCGCGCCGCGGATGGACCGCGCCTCCTGCTCTTCAAGAGAGGAGCCGTGCTCCGGCGGTAGCTCTTCGGCATGCTCCCACAGGTACTTGGGAAGATCCATGACATCGATAGATGCTTCGGCGGCCATCAGGCAGGCGTGGCCGATGACATTCTCTAACTCGCGGACATTCCCCGGCCAGTCGTGCTCGGCGAGGACGAGGCGGGCCCGATGGGTCAGGTCCCGAATGTCGCGGCCAAACTGCTTGGCATACTTGTCGATGAAAAATTGCTCGAGCAGCGGCAGGTCGTCCAGGCGCTCCGCCAGCGGCGGCACTTCGAGTTCCAGCATACTGAGGCGGTAGTAGAGGTCCTCTCGAAAACGTCCGGCGGCAACGGCTTCGCGCAAGTTGACGTGAGTAGCGGCGATGACGTGGACGTTCACTTTCCGGGGCGTCAGCGAGCCAACGCGCATCACCTCCTGCTCCTGCAGGACTCGCAGGAGCTTCGCCTGGGTGGAGAGCGGCATGTCGCCGATTTCGTCCAGAAACAGGGTGCCTTCGTGCGCGTGTTCGAACAGACCAGGTTTATCCGACGAAGCGCCGGTGAAGGAGCCACGCACGTGCCCGAACAGCTCGCTTTCAAACAGCGTCTCGACAACGGCCGAGCAGTTGAGCACAACGAACCGGCCGCCGGCCACCCGGCTTAAGCCGTGCATGGCGCGGGCCACCAAGTCCTTACCCGACCCTGTCGGGCCGGTGATCAGCGCGGTCCGGTAGTGCGGCGCCACCCGCTTGATCTTGCCGAACAGTTCCCACATGGGCGCCGATTGCCCGAGGATTCCATGGAAGCGGTCTTCATATGGCCGTCCCCCGGCGGCTGCCCGCAGCCGCGCTTCCGCGGCAAAATGCTGTACGCGTTCCCGGAGTAAAGCAACCGGCACCGGTTTGTTCCAGTAGTCCGCCGCGCCTTTTCGAATCGCATCCACGGCGGTTTCGGTCGTGTAATGCGCGGTCATGATGACGACGTCGATCGACGCGTCGAAATGATGGATTTTCTCCAGGAGCTCGATGCCGCTCATTCGCGGCATCACGAGACCCGAAATCACGATGCGCGGGCGAATTCGCTCGACAAGATCGAACGCTTCGGCCGGATCCACGCACGTGTGAACGCAGATACCGGGCGCCGCAAGCGCAGTGTCCAGTAACGCCAGGCTCGAAGGGCAGTCGTCGACGGCGAGCACATCGACAAGCACCTCATGTCCCGCCGAGAGATGACTGTCTTTCATACTTCCTCCCCCAAATACTAGCAGGAGAGGGGAACAATCGAGTAACGATCCCCCGGCAGAGCCGGGGGCCTTCGTTCGTGAGCCGCTCAAAGCGGCTGGTTGGGGTCGCTGGCGCGGCCCCGTGGTT
>VFZO01000025.1 GCA_016871155.1 Acidobacteriota bacterium
CGGCGACGGGCGTTGTGAGAAACGGCTGAACAATTGTTGCCCTGAGAACAAATCGATGGTAAGCGCCTGAAGGCCGGTCATACGAGCGAACGGTGGCGCGCGAGTTCCTTGGCGTATTCGGGTTTGGTGGCTACGTTCGAGAATTCGCGCGAATCCTTCTTGTGGTCGTACAGTTCTTCGGCCACTTCGTTGCCATACTTCCAACGGATATACCGAAAGTTGGCGGTGCGAACGGCCCGGCCGTCCACGGCCGGTGTGGTCAGTTGCGTCCGTGCGGCTGGCTTATGAGCCTTGCCCGGGTTGTCGAGCAGCGGCTGCAGCGTTTGGCCATGCAGATTCTCCGGCGGCTTCAGACCTGCCAGGCCGGCCAGCGTCGGGTAGATGTCGACAAGTTCGACGAGCGAGGTGCAGACCTTGCCGCGTGTCCGCTGGTTCGGCGCCGAGATAATGAGCGGAACCTTCGCCGACTCCTCCATCAAGCTGCGTTTCTGCCAAAAGGTATGCTCGCCGAGATGCCAGCCGTGGTCGCTTTGGAAGACCACAACAGTGTTTTCGCGGAGGCCCAGGCGGTCGAGTGTTTTCAGAACGCGCCCGAGCTGATCGTCCATGAACGAGATGGCGGCATAGTAGGAACGGAGCGCCTCAAGCTGCTGATCCTCGTTCATCTTCATGTGGAAAGAAGTGTTGGGTAGCGTTTTCGTGACGATTTTGGGAATGTCGTCCAGATCGTTCGCTGGGTTCTGCGTCAGCTTGATTCGGGCCAGGGGGTACTTGTCGAAATACTCACCCGGCGCGACGAAAGGAACGTGGGGACGAACGAAGCCGAGGCCCAGGAAAAACGGATCGTTACGATATTTTTCCAGGTGGGCGATGGCGCGGTTGGCCGCATCGTAGTCGGCCTGCTCGGTCGCGTCGGGCGTGCGCACGTATTGCATGGCGACGCCTTGGGCGATCTCCGGAGTCAGATTCCTGCCTTCGCCCTTGGAGTTGTGTTCCTTGCCTTGCGGACTGCCGTTGTGGGTCCAACTGGCGGCGTCCTGCCAGCGGTCTGTGCCGACGGTGCCCGGCACGCCCATGTGGTACATCTTGCCTTCGCGGATCGCCTGGTAGCCGTTGTTCTTGAATAGCTGCGGCATCGTGACGTGGCCGGGTATGAAGTCGCGGAAGTCCGGGCCGTTGGTGATGACCTTGGTTGTGTCGGGCCGAAGTCCGGTGAGGAAACTGGCCCGCGAGGGAGCGCAGAGCGCGTACTGGCAGTAGGCGCGGTCGAAGCGCGTGCCGGCGCGAGCCAGCGAGTCGACGTTCGGAGACTGCACGATGGGGTGACCATAGCAACCAAGCGCAGTGGACGTCAGGTCGTCGGAAACGACGAAAAGCACATTCAACGGCTTCTTCGAAGGAGCCGCGGCGGCGCCCAGCGCGGAGACCAGAAAATTTCGGCGGAACATTGGACTACACGATATCAAAATCGATTAAGCTCTCTGCATGCGGCTATTGTTGGTCTTGATCTGCGGGGCGCTCTGCGCGCAAGAGGACAGGCGGCTTTCGTTCCGCTCGATCGCGGACGGAACGATGCAGCCGTACCGGCTTTACAGACCGGCACGAGTACCGGATCCGGCGCCACTGGTGATCGCCCTGCACGGAACGGGCGGCGACGAAAATACACTGCTCGATTCGCACCCCTCGCTGCGAAGCGCGGCGGATCGCTTTGGCGTGATCGTAATGGCGCCGCTGGGGCGCGGCGTCACCGAGTACCGGGGCATTGGCGAGTTAGATGTACTGGAGGCGCTGCGGGACGTCCGGTCGCGCTATTCGATCGACGAGAGGCGTATCTATTTGACCGGCCATTCGATGGGTGGAACGGGCTCTGCGTACCTGGCGATGCGGCATCCGGACGTGTTCGCTGCCTACGCGCCGCTGGCGGCGGCTTACAGTTATCCGTGGATCGCGCGCAACGCGGCGGCGTTGCCTTCGTTGTGGATTGGCGGCGCGGAGGACGCGGAGTACTATCATCGCGGCGTGGCGCCGGGCGTGGAGCGGCTCCGTAAATTCGGCTCGCGCGTGGTAGTGGAAACGCTGCCCGGCGAAGGGCACGGCGGGCCGGTGAAATACTTCGAGCGAGTCTTCGAATTTCTAGTGGAAGTGAAGCGGGACCCGCATCCGCGCCGGTTCGTGTTTGAAGTGGACACGCCGTTGCATGGCTGCGCGTTCTGGATCTGCGTCGAAACGCTGACCGTGCCGGGGCGGATCGGCACGCTGCATGCGGAGGCGCCCGGCGGCAATCGCGTGGAGTTTCGCCCCGCGAATATAGCCGAGTTCACGTTTGTGCCGGATGAGACCTTCCTGGACGGGACCCGGCCGGTGAACGTGGCATTGCACGGCGTGGTGATTTGGAGCGCACCGATTCCGCTGGACTCCCAGTTGCGTATCACGGCGGGATGGACCGCTGCGCTGGAGAAGCGGGTCCCGCGCCCGCTGACGTGGCGAACTCACCGCGTCGGCACGCTGCCGAAATCGATAGCGATGACGGATGGGCTGGGCGCCTGGATCGCAGAAGCGATGCGGCGAGGGACGGGCGCCGAGCTGGCGATGTACGGCGGATGGGCATATCGCGGGCTGCCGCTACCGGCGGGGGATGTGGATATCGTCGACCTGATTCAATGCTCCCGGCCCTTCGATCAAAACCTGGTGACGGTCCGGTTGACGGGCCTGGAGATTCAACAGATTCTGGACGACAACGTGCCGCACCCGAAGAAGGACCAGCCGCTGCGGATCGATACGCCGGGTGCATCCAGACTGGTGCGGGCCGCGGGTTTCACGTACTCATTCGACGCGGCGAAGCCGGATGGACAGAAGATCACAGCCATCTCGCTGGATCCGGTCCGCACGTACACGGTGGCGTTGGAAGCGCAGACGGTGGAACGGGAGTCCATGCTGCTGGCCGGAAAGTTCCGCCGGTTGGACTACACGACGTCGGATACTTCGTTGACGATGGCGCTGTATGGGTACGCGATGCGAGGCGGGCTCTAATCGATGTGAGACCGTTTGATCTCGCTCAGCGCGCGGGTGCCGCACTGCTTCATCACAAGCTCCAGTTCGCCGCGCAGAATATCGATGGCCATTTCCACGCCGCGCTGGCCGTACGCGCCGAGACCCCATAAATAGGGCCTTCCGATGCAAACGGCCTTCGCGCCGAGCGCGAGTGCCTTGAAGATGTCGCCCCCTCGGCGGACGCCCCCGTCCATGAGCACCGCGATGCCGGGACCGGCCGCGCTGAGAACTTCGGAGAGGCAGTCGAGCGACGCCTTGCCGCTTTCCTCGGCCCGGCCGCCGTGGTTGGAGACAATAATGCCGTCGACGTTGCTCTGCCGCGCGAGAGTGGCATCCTCGCGGGTGACGATGCCCTTGAGCACTATTTTCATCGGCGTCATCCCGCGCAGTCTCTGCAACGTGGCCCACGTAAACGCCGGCGCGAAAAGCGACTCCCCTTTCATCTCGATGCCTTCAAACATCGGCTTCCGGATGAAATAATCCGCGGTGCCGATTGGGCCGGCGCCATGGCAGCCGGCGCAATCGCGCGTGTCCTTTTTCTTGAAGCGGAGCTCCGTCTCCGTCTTCCGGCCGGCGGGGATGTCGACGGTAACGACGAGAATCTTCGTACCGGCCTTTTCGGCGCGCCGGACCAACTTTTCCGTGATTGACCAATTACTGGTCGGGTAGAGCTGGAACCAGACGGGCGCTCCAAACGCTTCGTTGACAGTTTCGAGTGAAGTGGTGGCCGCGGTCGAGAGGATCTGACAGGATTTCCGGGACGCCGCGGCCCTGGCCACGGCGAGTTCGCCCTCTTCATGAAACGCTTTGTTCGAGCCGGTGGGCGCGAGCAGCACGGGCGACGCGAAACGCTGGCCGAAGAGTTCGACCTCCGTGGACACCTTCGTCACGTCAATGAGACGCCGCGGCCGCAGAGGGTAGCGGGCGAACGCTTCCCGATTGGCGTTGAGTGTCGCGTCGCCCTCCACGCCGGTGGCCAGGTAACCGAAGTGAGCGGGCGGCAGCTTGGCGCGCGCAGCTTCTTCCAGGTCGAAAACGTTGAGGGCGTCCTGCGCCAGGCCGGTGAGCGGACTGGCGGCCAGGAAACGGAGAAAGTTCCGGCGGTGAACGGTCATGGGTCAGCGAAGAATGGCGAGCGCCTGCTCAATCTCGGGATCGGCCGGCTTGGATTGTTGCGCGATATGCAGGTGTTGAACGGCCTTCGCGGTGTCGCCGGAGCGGGCAAGAATCAGGCCCAGATTCTTGTGTAGATCCGCGCGCGCGCGGCAGTCCCCGCAAAGGGAGATCGCTTCATGCAACTGCTCAATGGCGCGCGGCCAATCGCGGGAGGCGGAAGCGGTGAGCGCGAAATTGTTGAGCGTCTCTGCCTGATCGGTCACGCGCTTTCTTTGTTGCATGCCGGTGAACTTCTCGCGCAGCGACGGGTCGCCGGTGGCGCGTACGAGGTTGTAGAGCGCCTCGCTGTGCTCCGGATTCGCGGCGATCGCCTTCCTCCACGTCTCGATTGCCTGCGGTTTTTCTCCGGCCGCGTTTTGGTTCTGCCCAAGGAGATAGAGCGCGTCGGCGTTGGCGGGCTGCAGAGCGACCAGTTGCTCCAGATGCTTGCGCGCGGCGAGAGGCTGATTCGTTTGTTTTTCGGAGACGGCGAGGAGATAGAGAGCCTCCGCCGCGCGCGGATTGAGTTCGACGGCCCGCGTCAGAGAGGCGATAGCCTTCTGATACTCGCGAAGATCGTACTCCGCGCGGCCCTTGTTGTAGAGCACCTGCGGGTGATCCGGAGCCAACTCCAGAGCTTTCGTGAAAGACTGCAGCGCGCCCGGAATATCGAATACGTCGGCCTGCGCGATTCCGAGGTTCATGTAGGCGTCGGGGGCGCGCGGCATGCGCTGAACCACCTGCTGAAAGAGCGGAATCGCTCCCTTGGCGTTGCCGGCGCGCGTCTCCACCATCGCCGCGAGGGTGATGGTTCGAGGGTCGTCGCCGTTAAGCGCCAGCGCCTTTTGCAGCGGCTCCCGGGCTTCCTTGAACTTGTTCTGGCTGGCCAGCGTAAGCGCCAGATTGACGAAGGCCTGCGCATACCGCGGATTGACGTCGATCGCGCGCTGGAAGTGCTGGGCCGCCTCGGCATGCATGCCCTTCTGGCCGAGGAGAACGCCAAGATTGGAGTGGGCCTCAGCAAAACCCGGATCGGAGGCAATGGCGGCGCGGAAGTGCGTCTCGGCCTCGGTTGGGGAGCCGCTCAGGACCAGGCCGAGTTGATTACGGGCAGGAGCAAAGGCCGGATCGAGCCGGACGGCGGCTTCGAGTTCGGCGCGTTCGCGGGGTTTGTCGTTCGCGCGGGCGAAGGCCAGGGCGAGGTTGTAACGTGTGATCGCGCTATTCGGATTTTTCTCGAGCGCCTGCTGGTAAAGAGCGATGGCCTTTTGCGTATCGCCGGCCTCCAGGGCCTGGTTGGCGAGCGCGGCGCTTGTGTCGGCGAGCTGATTCTCGGCGTTCTGCTGCTTGGCCACGCGCACCGCTTCCAACTCGCGGCTCGCTTCTTCGGCAAGATTAAGGCTCTTCAAGACCTGCGCCAGTTGAAAACGCACATCGGCGCCGGCAGGGTTGAGCACTCGCGCGGCTTCCAACTGATGGCGCGCTTCTCGGAACTTTCCGTTGCGCGCGAGCACGAAACCCAGTTGGTACGACGCATCGGCATGTTTCGGATCCGCGGCGACGGCGGCGCGCAGGGGCGCTTCGGCTTCTTCGAAACGCCCGAGGCCGCGCAGGGCGATGCCCTTTAAGTAGTTCGGCTCAAATCCGAACGGGGCGGCAAGCAACGGCAGCGATTCGTCGTAGTCGCGATTGGCCACCAGCGCCCGCGCGAAACTGAGGCGCGTTTCGTCGTTCGCGGGCTCCAATCGCAAGGCGGCCGCGAACGCATTTGCCGCATCGCGGTACAGCTTCTGATTCGCGTATGCCGTTCCGAGATAATTATGCGCCGCCGGCAGTCGAGGCGCCAGCGCCACGGCCTTGCGCAGCGGTGCGATGGCATCGGCGGCGCGGCCTAGTTCGTTGTAGGCCGCGCCCATCGCGAGATAATGGCCGACCTCGTCCGGCTCCAATTTCAACGCCTGTCGCGACACCTCGATTGCGCGCGCGTACCTGCCATCCAAAATCAATGCCCGTGCCAGGCCCCGCAGCGCTGTTTTGTTGGATGGCTCGGCGTCGAGCACGGTCTGGAATTCGCCGATCGCCGAGGCGGGGTCCTGTGTGTCAGTCAACAACGTGGCGAGAGCGCTGCGGGCGGAATGCAGCTTCGGATTCAAGGCGAGCGCCGATCGAAAGGCCGCCGCCGCTCGCGCCGGGTCGCCAGCATCCATGAATGCTAGTCCCAAGTTGAAGTGCGCTTCGACGGATCTTGCGTCCAGTGCGATCGCCCGTTGGAAGGCGGCGATCGCGCAGTCGTACCGACGCGCCTGTGCGAAGTGCGCGCCCAGCGCGTTCAACACGGGCGGCGCGGGCTTCTGGCGCTCCAACTCCGCCGGCCCGCGGCAGACGGGCTGGGCGAAAACAAAACAGGCGGCCATCGGGAGGATGGCCGCCTGTCTCAAACTACACATAAGGGCAGAGTATCAGAACTTGATCTTCGCTCCCAATTGCAACTGCCTCGGCTGATTGGCGATGCCAGTGACAGTGCCAAACAACGCCGCGTTGGTGAGGTTGTTGTTCGGGACACCGTAGACCGGGTGGTTGAACATGTTAAAGCCCTCCACGCGAATTTCGATGCTCTTGCCTTCCCACGGCATCGGGAAGATCTTAAACAGCGAGAGATCGAAGTTCTCCCATCCATCCGAGCGCAGGCGATTGCGGCCGGAGTTGCCGAACGTGAACGGCGCGGGCGCCGCTACCTTCGTGCTATCAAACCAGCGCAGCGGAACCGGATTGTCGAGATTCGGATTGTCCAGGAAGTTCAGGCGGAGGTACGTGCCGGCGTTACCGGTGTTGGCAAGGTCGCCGCTGATCTGCAAGCTGTAGGGCTGGCCGGAACTCAAGCGAATGATGCCGTTGGCTTGCCAGTTGCCGAACGCATAGTCGGCCACCTTGTTGCCCATCGAGAAGCGCTTGCCTTTGCCGAACGGCAAATCATAGACGAAGTTCATGGTGAGCACGTGCGTCATGTCGAAACCGGAGACGCTGCGATCGTTGTTGAACTTGTACGGATCCTGAATCGAGCAGCCTTCGACGCCGTACCAGCCGGAGCAGCCGATGTCGATGGACTTCGAGTAGGTGTAGTTGACCATGTAGCCGACGCCGTTGCGAACCTTGCGGTCGAGCAAGAGTTGAAGGCCCTGATAGTTGCCGCGGCCCCACGAGCGATCGTAGTAGGTCGGCCGGATATAAGGGAACGGCCTGCGGTTGGTGGAGTCGCCCGGGCCGGGTGTGGTGGCGACGTTGTAGAAGCCGCCGATGTCAAGACGGCGGGAGCCGGAGCCAACGTAGTTCGCGGTGAGCAGCGTCTGACTGTCAATCTGGTGCTGGACACCGAAGTTCCACTGCAGGGAGTAGGGGTTCTGCGCGTTCGGGTCCATGTACCACTGCACCTGGTTGAACGGCGTGGCCTGCGGCAGCGCGCCAGACGGGAACGGATTTTTTCCGGAGAAGGTGGGCACAGGTTGCGCGGCAGTGGGGTTATTCAAATTCTCCTGCAACTGTTCGCCGACGCTGGGCCACTGGGCCGAGTAGTTCTGCGAGGTCTGCACGACGGCGGCGTAGTTGTCGTAGAACATGCCGAACGAAGTACGAATCGCCGTGCGGTTGCTGAGGCGGTAGGCGATACCGAGACGCGGCTGCCAGTTGTCGTTGTATGGCCGGTAGATCGTCGCATTCTTCGCCAGTTCGACATTGGCCGGTAAGCGGCCGCCGGGCACGCAAGGCGCTTTTCGGAGTTCCTCGCAGGAGCCGGGCTGCTTCTGAATCAGATATACGCCGCGCTGCAAATCGTAGGCACCCGTAAAGATGTTCTCGTTGCCTTCCACGCCGAGCGGCGGAATCTTGGTGTAGTCGTAGCGGAAACCGATGTTGACGGTCAGCTTCTGATTGACCTTCCATTGATCCTGCACGAAGAAGGCGTAGTGATAGCCGCGGCGCACAGTGGTGGCGCGGTTGCGGAAGCCGGCTGCGTCCGGAACGTCGAGCAGGAACGAAGCCAACTGGCTACCGGTGGTTCCGGGCGTCTGAGGATTGGAGGTTTGCAGCGGGCGGTAAGTCGCGCTTGCGTTACGCGGCGAACCGTAGAAGTCGAGGTTGTTGAACTCGCCCCCAACCTTGAGCTGATGGGCGCTCACAACCTTGGAAAATGTCGACTTATACTGCCACACATCGGAAGGCCGGTTGAACGAGCGGCTCTCCGAGCCGCCCACCCATCCGTCGATGTTCAGCGCGGGCATCAGCGTCTGGTTGTCGAGGAACGCACAGCAGAACGTATCGCGGTAGCCCACGCGGGTAACGAAGTCGCCCGGAATGCTGCGGAAGCGGTTGCCGCTGTTATCGGTATTGACGAGCCGTCCAAACTGCACCTGCAAAATAGCAGAGGGGCCGAAGGTGTGATTCCAACTTGTGCCAATGTTGATTGCGTTGAACTCGCGGAAGCTGGCCAGGATCGGCCGGCCGCCGGAGGCGGTTTGGTCGAGCATCGAATGGCTCAGGCGGAAGAAGACGCTATCTTTCGGCGTGAGCACGCGATCGATACGGACGCTGTACTCTTCCTGATTTTGCGAAAACGCCGAAGGGTCGAGCGCATTGCGGTCGCCGGTTATTGGCGCGCCGCCGGCGGGGAAGGTTTGTTGCGCGTAGTACACGTTGCCGGCATTGATACGGCTCGCCGGAATGCGGTTGCCGGCGAAGGGCGTGCGGACGAAGCCGGTACCGTTGGGATTCGCGACGGTCGAAAAGGGATCGAAGATCGCACGCGCTTCGTCGCTAAGATCGCCGGTCAGGTTGGCGGCGGTCGGGACGCGGAACAATGCATTATTCGCGCGGCGGAATCGCCAGCCCTGATAGGCGCCATGGAAGAACGTGTTGTTCTTGCCGTTGAGCAGTTTTGGAATCATCACCGGGCCGCCGGCGGCGACGCCGAACTGATTCTGGCGGAACGGAGTAACCGCGGGCAGGAAGGTGTTGCGCGCGTCAAACTCGGAGTTGCGCAGGTATTCCCACGCGGTGCCGTGCAGGGCATTCGTACCCGACGACGTGGCGACGTTGATGACGCCGCCCAGCGCGCCGCCAAACTCGGCCTGATCGTTGTGCGACTGCACCTTGAACTCCTCAATCGCGTCGACGATCGGATTCACCGCGGGAGTCGAAAGCATCAAGCCTTGATTGGTAATGCCGTCCAGGGTCCAAAAGTTCGAGCGGTTCGTCTGGCCGTTGATCGATGGGAAGATGAACGCACCGATACCGGGATGCGCGAAGCCGGAGCCCGTGTTCTGCGAAACGCTGACCGGTGCAACGCCCGGCGTTAGCGACAGTAACTGCGTGAAGTTGCGGCCGTTGAGGGGCAGGTCCATCACCTGCTGTTTCGCAACCACGGCGCCAATCTCCGACGTGGAGCTTTGGACCTCCGCACCGATCGCCTCGACGTTCACCGACTGCTCGACGGAGCCGACTTCGAGTGTCATATCGAGCGTGGCCGTCTGGTTGACGCTCAGTGCGAATGAGGCGAGCCGCGCTGTGCGAAAGCCGGTCTTCGCGCACTCCAGCGTATACTGGCCGGGCAGGATGTTCAGGATGACGAAGACGCCGGAATTATTGGACTCGGTTCTGGTTTCGACCGCGGTCGCGGCGTTCCGAAGGGTCAGCGCAGCGCCGGGCACAATGGAGCCCGAAGCATCCTTTACGGTTCCGTTGATGGTGGCGGTAGACGTTTGTGCGAAGATCGCCACGGATGCGGCGAGAAGTACTAGCGCGTTTTTGGCTAAGTTCATTCCTCAGGACTCCTTTACGAAGGGCGTTCGAGGAATCTATCATGTCAGTTAATTGAAGTCAATCGTCGCGTTAACGGTACCTTTTTCGCTATTCGCTCAGCAATCGATCCTGGATCTGGTTGCGTCGGCTGGCGAGCGCCAGGCGTTTGTGGCGCTCTATGAGGAGAAGGACGCGCTTCGAAAGCGGTCCCTTGCGGCCCAGTACTTGCGGGAATATCCCCGCTCGTTCCTGGTGGCGCAGGTACTGGAGGCCGAGGCCAAGGCGTCGGCGGACTTGAACGACCACGCATCGGCGTTGACGTTCGCGCGCCAGTCGCTGCAAATTTATCCTGAGAACCCCGGGCTGCTGGTGCCGATGGCGGCATGGCAGCGGGCGCGAGGAGACGTCGCGGCGGCGCGGACGGCAGCGTCGGAGGGCTTGCGATTGTTGGATCTTTTCGTCTCGCCATCGGGAGCGCTGAGGGAGGCACTGCGTTCCGTCGCCATTCGCGCTGGCGGTGTGGAAGCGGGGCGCCGCACCGGGCAGAAAGGCGGCTATGCCGGATCGAAAGCATGCGCAAATTGCCACCGGGAGGTCTACGCCGCTTGGGAAAAAACGGGAATGGCGGCCATGCTGCGGCCGCTCAACCGGGCTAAGGTGATAGGTGATTTCTCCGGCGCGAAGTTCGATTCCTTTCGAACGGGAACGGCCGACCGGCCTTACATCGAGTTGCGGCGGCGGAACGGAGAGTGGGATCGGTACCGGGTCGACTTCACCATCGGGTCGAAATGGCAACAGGCCTACGCAACGCGCTCGCCGTCGGGCAACCTGCATGTGCTGCCGGTTCAATACAACGCATTGACCAAGCAGTGGCTCAACTATTGGGCCACCATCGATCCGCCGCAGTCCGAGCGAGCGGAAACCGCCGAATTTCACCGATTGCGGCGCGTAACGTCCTATCAGGAAAATTGCGCGCAGTGCCACACCTCGCAAGTGAGAGAAAACGGATACGCCGAAGAAGGCGTGAACTGTGAGATGTGCCACGGACCATCCGCGGCCCATGTCAAGGGAGGGCCGGCGGCGTTTCGATTCGCCAAGGCGCCGGCGGAGGAGTCCGTGCGGGTCTGCGCCCAGTGCCACGCGCAATCGGTACAGCGCGAGCGGGATGCGGCGTTTCCGCCGTCTTACCGGCGAAGGCCGTACGCAGAGTTTGCGCCAAGAGCGTTTTACCGGGACGGACGATTTCGCGAAACGACGTTTATCGTCGAGGCGTTCGAACGTTCGGCCTGCTACAAAAAAGGCGGCGCGACATGCGTATCCTGCCATGATCCCCATCCGGCGGACGCGGCAACGAATCCGAAATCACTCAAGTTCGGCGGCGGCGACGGGATGTGCACGCAGTGCCACGCGACGCTCGCGGGCTCGAAACATACCCGCCATTCCGGCGTTTCGTGCGAAAGCTGCCATATGCCGAAGATCATGGGAGCGCTGCTGTTCCAGGCCGGTTCGCACCAAATCAGCGAAAGGCCCTCGGTGGAATTCACGGAGCGGTTCGGACAAGCGGAAAGTCCAAACGCCTGCCTGCTGTGTCATAAAGACAAGGACACCCAATGGTTGCGAGAGCAGTTGCGATCCTGGCGCTCGGCGCGGTAGCCGGGCAGGAGTTCGCGGGATCGCGGGCCTGCACGCCCTGTCACAAGGACGTGGCGGCGCGGTATGCGAAGTCCGGAATGGGAAGGTCCATGTCTGCGGTGGGCGTGCTGCCGCCGGGCCGGGTGGAAAGCGCGCCGCTGAAGCGAGTCTTCGAAGTCTTCGCGCGCGATGGGCGGATGTTCCAGCGTGAGTCCGGCGAAGGCTTCGCGCATGAGCAACCGCTGGCGTATGCAATCGGTTCCGGGAGCAACGGCGTAAGCTACGCGGTCAGGCGCGGCGATCACTTGTTTCAGGCGCCATTAAGCTGGTATTCGAAAACCTCGAGCTGGGAGTTGTCTCCAGGCTATGAGCACGCCGACTACGGCTTCAACAGGCCGCTCGCGTCCGGGTGCATCGCCTGTCACTCCGGACGGCCCAGACCGGTACCGCAATCGAGCGGGCGCTTCGCCGAGCCGCCTTTCGCCGAACTCGCCATCGGCTGCGAGAACTGCCACGGGCCGGGGGCGCGGCATGCCCGCTCCGCCCGGCGCACCGAGATTGTGAACCCTGCGAGATTGCCCCGCGCCCGCGCCGAGGAAATCTGCATGCAGTGCCACCAGGGCGGCGATGCCCGGGTTTTGATGCCGGGCAAGGTCGAAACAGACTTTCGGCCGGGGCGGGCGCTGAGCGAGATTGTGGCGATTTTCCAGGCGCCGCGTGTCGAGGATACGGATCTCCTGCAGCACCATGAAGCGATGCGCGAGAGTGCGTGTTTTCAAAAGTCGGAAGGCATGAGCTGTCACACCTGCCACAATCCGCACGCGGCGAAGGTGGATCACAACGCGACGTGCGGAACCTGCCATAAACCGCACGGGAAAGGCCCGGATTGCGTGCAATGCCATATGCCGAAGCGAGCGATCGGCTTGATTGCCCACTCCGCGTTAACGAACCATCGAATATCCTTGAAGCCGCGAACCGCGGCCCGGCGTGGCCTGGCCCTGTTCAACGCGGGCCCCGCGCCGGACGCTTCCACGCTGTTCCAAGCCTACGGCCAGGCAATGGACAAGCGGCCGGAGTTCGCGGCGTTGTTTGAGGAGAACCTCGCCCGCGCCAACGGGCCGATTGCTCTGGCCACTCGCGGGCGGGCGGCGCTGCGGCGCGGCGCCTTCGCGGAGGCGGTCCCCTTATTGCGCGGCGCTCTGGAGGGCGGTTACCGTGTGGCTGCTACGTTCGAAGATCTCGGCGACGCGCTGGGACGTTTAGGGCAACCGGAGGAGTCGCTCGCCGTGCTCCGTGAAGGGTTGGCCGTGGCCCCGTTCTCTCAGACGCTGCATAAGAGCGTGGCGCTGCGGCACATTCAAAGGAAAGACTACGCGGCGGCGAACAGCGCGTTGGAAGAGTATGTCCGCCTGTTCCCCGAGGACGATTTTGTTCGGCGGTTGTTGAAGCAGGTGTCAGGGCAGCCCTAACGCTTCGCGCGTGGCCAGATGGGCCGGGTTGCGCTTAAGGTAGCGCTCGAGAATCTCCCGGCGTCTGGCCGGGAGCAGATTTGCCAACAGGTGGTAGCTGGTTTCATCCAGCGGGTCTCGTTCGATAGCTCTTTCCAGCGCGGCGGCGGCTTTGGCCGTTTCGCCCAGCGCCTTAAACGCAAGCGCCTGCTTCTGCGGATGACCGGCGAGAAGCTTGGCGGCGTCGGCATGCTGATTTCGCATCAGCAGCAGGGTGCCGAGGGCGCCGATCAGTTCGGAGTCGTTCGAATGCCTCGGGTAGGCCGCGGTAAGGTTGCGAAAGGAGTTGGCGTAGTCGCCAACGGCGAGTTCAGCCAGCCCCAGGTTCCGCTGGGCGTTAGCCGCGGGCCGCCAGGCGCGCAGTTTAGGCTCGAAAGGGACGGAAGGTCCCGGCTTGGCGATTCGGTGGTCGGTGAAAGCGGTGTGGAGTCCGTCGACCGCGCCGCGTTTGGGCATATGGCAGGCAGGGCAGCCCTCAACGGCGTGGCCCCTGGGCCGCTCGGTGTGGCAGCCGGTGCATTGGGCATCGATGTCGACCTTCTCCCCGTGGGCGTTGTGGCAGGAACCACACCAAAGATTCGGCCCGCAACGGGCAAGCGCCAACTGCTCGACGTGGCTCACGACCTTCAGATCCTTCGCCGGTTGGACGAAGATCGCGACCGAATCCTCCAGTTTACGGCCCGGCTCGTACGGTTTTGCCGAAGGCTGCGGAATGCGCGCTACTCCGGTAAGGTGGCATTGTTCACAGACCGACGCTCTCTCGAAGGACGAGAGTTTGCCTGGATGCACGATGTTGGACTTCGACGGGCGCAGCGAGTGGGCGTCGCCGTCGCCGTGGCATCGGTCGCAGTCGATGGGCGCCAGTTTGCCGGACTGTTGCGAAGCGTGGCAGCCGAGACACTCGGGCGTGATCCGGCGGTTGAAGTCGATGTGATCGAGCGCTTGATAGCCAGGCGCCACGTCCCAGAGTTTTTTCGCCGGATAGTGGGCGATGGGAGATTGGAAAAGCGCACCGGAAATGTTGACCAGAAAACCGGCCGCGTGCGCCCCGGAGCCGACCTGCCAGACCGTGGTGAAGTCCGCCCGGCGGCCGTTCCGCGTCACCGTGTGGCGCGCGTCGTGAACCTCAAACTTGGTATTGGCGCGGGTAAACGAGGCACGGACTTCTGTGTTGACGGGCGTCAGCGACCGGCCCATTGGGGTGCGCTGGTACGCCGCGGCCTCGCGCGGATGGCACATGGCGCACGGCGACTCGGCAGGCGCCGGAGCAATGGCGAGAAATACGAGACAGGGCAGCGGGCCGCGCACACTATGAGGGTACAGCAGCTAGCCGGCCGTAAAGCTATACACGTCGGCGTCTCGAAGGGCGATCAACAGCCGCACCGTCTTTCCTCGCTCGGCGCCGATCGATACGCCGGAACTCCAGACCACCGCTTTGTCGATCCGGTCGCCGATCAGTTCGACGCACTCGCCAAGGGACAGGCCCGGTATCGTGAGCCCGGCGGCATCCTGCACCTCCACGCGCACGCCGCCGGCGGCGGATGTGGCGAAGTTCAGCAGCAGTTGGGACCCATCCCAAGCGAACGGCTTGGTGACCAGTTCCCCGCCCCGACCGCCGGCGTGCAGGCTGGCGAATCCATCGGTACGGAGAGTGAATCGCTGCAGATGCGCCGTGGGTTGGCCGTAGTGCCGGTTCACGTAGAAACTCATTTCGGCCTCGCCTGTCGGGACCACGTTTAGCGCGGGATAGTTGTCGCGGCTCACCCAGTGGTGGATGCCGTGGCCAGGCCGTAGAAAGGCTTCCCGAAAATGGCGGTCGATCCGGTTGCCGCCGCGAGAGGTCAGCAGCACCGAGTCGCTAGTGTCCTTGTAGTAGCTGGGGTGGACGCCGGTCTGCAGCGCTTCGGCGTCGGTCAACACCTGACGGCCGGGCATGAAGCGGGCGGCGATACCCACATAGACGTGAGGTGCGCGGAAATACGGGTGCATCTGGTTGGTATAAAGATGCTCGATGGGCGCATCGCCGAAGTCGGCGATCTGCCACGGCGACCAGCGCAGAAAATCGGGACTGGTGGCGCGGGCGATGGAGCGAATCCTGTTCGGCGACCAGCGTGCGTAGGCGACGTAGCAGTTCTCGGTGGCCGACCAAAACGCCAGGTTCTGCGAATCGAACATCCACTCCTTGGTTTTGGGCAGAACAGGTTCGTCCTGCAGCGGCCGCCATTGCAAACCGTCATTGGACTGATAAGCGCGCAGTCCGGTGCTGGCGAGGCCGGCCAGCGCCTTGTAGCGTGATTTCGCCGCCGGGTTCCGGTCGACGAAAGGGCAGAAGTTGTGGGCGTAGGGATTGTCCCGCAGCACGACGTTGTTAGCCGGCTTGACGAAGTGGATGCCGTCAAGCGATTCGGCGTAGCACGTGACCGCGCCGGGACCGTCGTCGCTGCCGGCCAACGGCATTCCGCGGTAGTAGACGCGATAAGGTCCGTCGTCCTGAATCACAGTGAAGTAGCCGGAAAACGCGCCTTCGTGGGGGCGGTCCATCTTCAATACAACCTCTTTGGCGACTGGCGTCGCCAACCGGAGGTCAGCACCCCGAAGCGTATCGACGAAGTGACCGTCGATGAAAATTTCTCTATGCGCGGGTTTGTTCTGACCGGCTGCGGCCCCGGCCAGGGCACCAAGGGCGGTTCTGCGGGTGATCACGGATCTAGTTTACGCACTCGTGGTCCATTTTCGAGCCCGTCCCCGCGAATAATGATGTTGACGGAATGAATCGAAGTCCGTACAATGAACAGTGTTCAGTACATGACGCTCATTGCTTGGAAAAATCTCTTTCACGATAAAGTCCGGCTGGTGGTGACGCTCACCGGAATCGTCTTCGCGCTGGTGCTGATTTCGGTGCAGTTCGGGATGTTCCTTGGTTTTTTGGACACGTCGGCGAATATCATCGCCCACAACGACGCCGACTTGTGGATCACGGCTCCAGGCATACCGCACGTCAACGGCGGCTCCCCGATTCTGGAAAAAAAGCGTTGGCAGGCGCTGCAAGTGCAAGGTGTGGAGACGGTGGTTGGCTATTCGGTGTTCTTCCTCAACTGGAAGCTGCCGAACGGTGCGTTTGAGACGTGTCAGATCGTTGGATTCGATCTGGACGCCGGCCTCGGCGCTCCCTGGGATGTGGTCGAAGGCGATGTCAGCGCGCTTCGGGCCGAGGACACGGTTTTCATCGACGTTCTCTACAAGAGAAAGCTGGGCGTCGAAAAGATAGGCGACGCGCTGGAGTTGAACGGAAAGCGCGTGCGGGTGGCGGGATTTACGAAAGGTATCCGTTCGTTCACCACAGCCCCTTATGTCTTCACGTCGTTGAAGAACTCGCAGACCTACATTCGCATGCGGCCGGACGAAACAATCTTCCTGCTTGTGAAAACGACGGGCGATGTGGTGTCCGCGCAAAAGGCGCTCCGGGAGGTAGTGCCGGGCGTGGAAGTATTCACGAAACGGGAGATGCTGGATCGCACCCAAGCCTACTGGGTCTTTGGCACAGGCGCGGGAACCACGACGCTGATGGGTGCTGTGCTGGGCCTGCTGGTAGGAATTGTCGTGGTGGCGCAGACGATCTACGCCGCGACCATCGACCACCTAAAAGAGTTCGGCACGCTGAAAGCGATGGGCGCCACCAACGGCATGATCTACCGGGTGATCCTGACGCAGGCCGGCCTGGCGGCGGTGATGGGCTACGCATTGGGAATCTCGATCGCCCTGGTCGTGGTCAACGCGACGGCGGAGACGGACCTGCTGATCAAGCTGCCGCCGGAGATCGCGGCCGGGGTGTTTGGTATGACGCTGGCGATGTGCATGAGTGCTTCGCTGCTTTCGATTCGCAAGGCGACGACGATCGACCCGGCGATGGTGTTCCGAGGATAACGGCAGATGATCGAGGCACGCAATGTAATGAAGACTTACGGCAGTGGAGACAACGTGGTACACGCGCTGCGCGGGGTTTCCTTATCGATCAACGCCGGAGAAGTAACGGCGCTGATGGGGCCGAGCGGTTCGGGCAAGACGACCTTGATCTCGATCCTGGGCGGGATCCTGAGCGCCACGTCGGGCTCGGTGCGGATCGACGGACGGGAGATCGTAGGCCTTGCCGAAGGCGAGTTGCCGGCATTGAGGCGGGACCTGTTCGGCTTCATTTTCCAGGGGTTCAACCTGTTTCCTGCGCTGACGGCGGCGGAGAACGTTTCGGTGATGTGCCAGTTGAAACACGTCCCCGAGCCGAAGAAGCGGGCGCTGGAACTGCTGCGTATGGTCGGACTGGAGGATAAAGCGCGGACCCATCCGTCCGATTTAAGCGGCGGCCAGAAACAGCGCGTGGCGATCGCCCGCGCGCTGGCGGGCGAACCGCGAATTCTGCTGGCCGATGAGCCGACGGCTGCGCTGGACTCGGTGAGCGGCAGGACGGTGCTGGAGATTTTGAGCGGCTTGGCCCGGGAGAAAGGGCGCGCTGTGATCATCGTTACGCACGACCCGAGGGTGCTGGAATATTGCGACCGGATTGTGCATATCGCCGACGGGCGCGTGGAATCGGATTCATATCGAACGGTTGAGGAGGTGGCATGAAACGCCCCATGATTGGACTGGGAATCTTGTTTGTCGCGGCGGGCGCGGCGGCGATCTATCGCGGCTTCGACGCAAAACCGGCCGTGCAAGCCGCCGCGGCGCCCAAAGCCGGGGAGCGGCCGGTAGTGGCGCCGGGCCGCGTGGAGCCGCTGTCGGAAGAGGTGGCGGTATCGGCGGAAATCGACGGAAAACTTGTCGCGGTGCGCGTGGAAGAAGGCGACACAGTTCGGCGCGGCCAAGTCATCGCGGCGCTCTCGAACGCGGACTTCGCGGCGCGGGTGCGATTGGCGGAGGCTTCGGTGGCGGAGCGAAGAGCGGAGGTGGCCCGGTTGCGGGCCGGATCGCGCGCGCAGGAGAAGCGCGAGGCGGATTCGTTCATCGAAGAAGCGCGCGCCGTTCTCGAGCAGGCGCGTTCGGAGCGGGAGCGGCGGCGGTCCCTTCTGGAACGCGGCGCCATTTCCCGTGCGGAGTTCGAAACGGCCGAACGCGAATTCGGAGTGGCGCAGGCGCGGCTGGAGGCCGCATGGCAGCGAGCGTCGCTGGTTCACGCCGGTACGCGGGACGAAGAGATCGCCCGGGCGGAAGCCGATACCGCCACCGCGGAGGCGCGTGCGGAGGAGGCCAGGGCGCTGTTGGCCAAGACCGTCGTGGTGTCGCCGATTTCCGGCGTCGTGCTGCGGAAGCATAAGCGCGCGGGCGAGAGCTTCTCATTGCAGAACGCCACGCCGATCGTGACGCTGGGTGATACGTCCCGGTTGCGTGTGAGAGTCGACGTGGACGAGACGGACGTGGCACGGGTAGCGGTTGGGAAGCGCGTCGTGTTCCGGGCGGGCGGCTATCCGGGCCAGGAGTTCCATGGAACGGTGGCGCGGGTGGGGCGAATTCTGGGAAAGAAGAACATCCGCACCGACGAACCGGTGGAGCGGGTGGATACAAAGATCCTGGAGACGCTGGTGGACCTGGACGCGGGCACGCAACTGCCGGTGGGGCTGCGCGTGGACGCCTATATCGAACGGTAGAAGAAGGCAACATATGAGACCGCTATTGGTTTTGACGGCCGCGGTGTGTTTGCACGCCGGGAATCCGCTGACGTTGGAGGCCGTGCTGGAGCGCGCGGCGAAACAGAACCCGGGCGTACAACTGACGCGGCTTCGGGTGCTGGAGCGGGAAGCGGAGACGGCGGCGCGGCGGGCGAGCTTCGGACCGCAGATTGAGACGGTTGTCTCGGCGGCCTCGAAGACCGCGAACTTCCAGGGAATCGGCCTTACGATCCCCGGCGTGGATGGCCGTGTGGGACCGTTCCGCACGTTCGACGCGCGCCCGGTGTTGACGCAAAAGATTCTCGACTTTTCGTTACTCGCTTCCGTCCGCGCACTGCGGGCGGAGACCGCTGCGGCGCGGCTGGATGTGGAGGCGGCGCGCGAAGAGGTGCAGGCGTCCATCGTTGCTTTGTATCTGCAGAGCTTCCAAGCGCAGTCGCGCCTGCGTGCCGCGCAGGCGCGGGTCGCCACTGCCATGGCGCTGCTGGATCAGGTAGTGGAACGGGAAAAAGCGGGCGCGGCGTCGGGCCTGGATGTGGCCCGCAACCGGCAGCAGTTGGAGACCGAGCGGCTCGCCGTGGTGGCCGCCGGGCAGGATCTGGCGATTCTGCGGCCAGCGCTGGAGGAGTTGGCCGGCGGCCGGCTGGAAGGCGAGTTGGCAGAGCCGGTCATCCGGTCCAGCTTCGACGAAACCGTGAAGCCCGTTATGCGGGCGGACGTGCGAGCAATGGACGAGCGGATTCGCGCGGCGGAATTGGAAGTGCAGGGGGCGAAGCGCGAAGGGTGGCCGCGCCTGTCCGCAGTGGCCGATTACGGTGTGGCGGGCGCTGGGCCGGACCGGAGCTTGTCGACCTACAACGTGGGAGTCACACTACAAATTCCCGTCTGGACCAGCGGACGTATCGAGGCCGGCGTAAAAGCCGCTGGGCAGCGGCTGGCGCAGCGGCGCGAAGAGAAGCGCCGGCTGGAGTTGAGCGTCGAGCGCCTGCGCGCGCAAGCGGCGGCGGCTCTCACGGCGCAGAGCCAGGCGGCCGCCGTCGCAGCACAAGCGGCCGGTGCGGCGCGGAAGGTTTTGGAACTGGCCCGGCTGCGCTATGAAGGCGGGATGGCGACGAGTGTCGATACCGTAACCGCGCAGGGCGCCCTGGCTGAGGCGGAGGAGGCGGAGATCCGCGCGCGCTATGAGGCGTCGATGGCTGTGGCCCGGCTGGCCTACGCCGCGGGCGGCATCCGCGCGGCGCTGCGAAGCGAGTAGAGTGGGTGGATGGCGTTTGCCTACGATCTCCATATCTACCCGTCGGCGTTGTTTCCGCAGACGCATCCCAGCCGCATGGCGGCGATTGGAACGCTGAGCGGTCTCACTCCGCCGCCCATCGACAACTGCCGGGTTTTGGAAATCGCATGTTACGACGGCTCGAACCTGCTGCCTATGGCTGCGGCTCTGCCTGCGAGCGAGTTTGTAGGCGTAGACCTGGCGTCTTCCGCCATTGAGCGCGGCACGGATCTTGTGCGCCGCTCCGGCCTGACCAACGTCTCGTTGCAGTGCATGGACCTGATGGACTTTCCGGCGGACGCCGGGACCTTCGACTACATTTCGGCGCATGGATTCTACAGTTGGGTGCCAGATTTCGTACGCGCGCGGATGTGGGAGGTGATCGACCGGCATCTCTCGCCAAACGGCATCGCTTATGTCAGCTACAACGCTTCTCCGGCCGGCCACCTGCGCAATGCGACGCGGGAGATGATGCTCTTTCATCTCGGCCGGGCGCGTCCGCCGCTGGCCGAAATGTCGTTAGTGGCGAATGGATTCTTGGCCGATATGGCGGAGATCGCAGGTGGCGAGGCGGTGTGGAAGTCTTGGCTGGAGTTCGAATCCGGACGCATCGCCCACCGCGATCTGGACGTATTGCACCATGACGAACTCGCCGGCGTGTTCCGGCCGTTCTCATTGACCGAAGTCTGCGCCGACGCGGCCAAAGGGGGACTGCAGTATTTGGGAGAGTCGAGGCTCCGCCATTTCTTCCGTTCGCCCAACCCGGACCTCGAAAAGTTCGGACCCCAGACGTTTGTGGAGTCCGAGCAATATCGCGATTATGTGGAGTTCCGCAGTTTCCGGGAGTCGCTGTTCTGCCGGGCCGGATTGGAGTTATCGCGCCCTCAGTGGGAAGAACGCGTGGAAGACGTGTGGGCTGCAAGTTCGGTCCAATGGGATGGCGATGCGTTTTGCGAACCCCACGGGCCGCTGCGGATCAGCACCGACCACCCGGAAATCCTGTCGCTCCTGAACAAGCTTGTGGATCTTTGGCCGTCCGCGGGCCGGATCGAACCACACGAAATGGCAGCGGCCGATCCGCTGCTGAAGGCGGGAGTCATTGACCTGCGCGCCCATCCGTTGGTGGCGCCCGGCGGGCCCGGCCCACGGCCCAAGGCATCGCCGTTGGTGCGGGCGCAGTTGGCGGTGAACACCGAGACATCGACACTGGTGCATAACATCGCCCGAATTCCCGACGACGAAGACAGGCAGATGATTTGCAGCCTGGACGGCAGCCGCACGGTCGAGCAACTGCCCTCCGGGTTGGCCGCGCGTCTAAGTGATTTCTACAAAATGGGGCTGCTGCTGGGGGCTTCGGCGTAACGACACGGAGTGACAGAGTTGCGAACCTTTCACCCTCTCCCCTATACTGAAGGTTCGGGCGTCATGTACGCCCCCGGTCTAGGTTTGTCCCAAGATCGAGAACACAGGATACAGCAATGCCAAAGCGTACATTTCAGCCCAATAACCGCAAGCGCGCGAAGGTTCACGGTTTCCGCGCCCGGATGCAATCCAAGAAAGGCCGGGCCGTGCTGGCGCGCCGCCGCGCCCGTGGCCGTTGGAAGTTGACGGTCAGTGACGAACGCGCCGTTCGCGCCTCCAAGATCGCCTAACGGCGGCTTCCGATACCCCAAGACCAGCCGGCTGCTGAAGCCGGTGGACTTTCGAAAAGTCTACGACAACGGCAGCCGTTTTTCATGTCCCTATTTCGTGGCATTTCTTCTGCGGCACAGTAACGAATCCGGGCCTCGCACAGAGGGCCCCCGCATCGGATTTACCTTGCCGCGCGCGGTGGGAAACGCGGTAGTTCGGAACCGGATCCGCCGCCGCCTGCGGGAACTGGTTCGACTGCGAATCGTACAAATCGATCCGGCCCTCGATATTGTGTTCAATCCGCGGCGGGCGGCCTTCGCCGCGCCGGGCAGCCAGTTGGCCGCCCATCTGGACCGGCTGGTGGAACGATGCCGCGAATAATCGTTCTGGGCCTGCTGCGTTTCTACAAAGCCGCGATCTCGCCGTGGCTTCCGTCGGCATGCCGCTTCCGGCCGACGTGTTCGGAGTACATGCACGAAGCGGTGACGCGGTTCGGCGTCACGAAAGGCGTGTGGCTCGGCATGCGGCGCCTTTGCAAATGCCACCCGTTTCACCAGGGCGGCTACGATCCTATTCCAATAAAGAGTTCCCAGAATGGCTGACGGCAAAAAAGAGTTGACGATGGAGCAGCGCTTGCTGCTCGCCTTTGTTTTGATGGGCGCGGTGATCTTCCTCTCGCAGTATCTGCTGCCGAAGCCTCCCCAGCCGGCCGCTCCGCCGAAAAAGGCGCAGACCGTGGAGACGGTAAAGCCCGCCCCGGCGCCGGCCGCCCCCGCAGCGCCGGAATCCACTGAAGCGAAGTCCGGTGCACAGATGGAGTACGCGACTTACGAGAACGATCTCTATCGCGTCAAGTTCTCGAACAAAGGCGCTGTGGTTGTGGAATGGACCTTGAAGAAGTACAAGGACGCGGACGGCAAGATGTTGAATCTGGTGGAAAAGGCAAACACCGATCTGACAGGTGGCCATCCATTCACATACGGATTCAAGGACGCAAAACCGTCCGCGGATCTGGCGGCGAAGCTGTTCGCCGTGACAAACACGCCGAACGGCGTCGTGTTCGACTACGCGGACGCAAACACGGTGGCGCGTAAGTCCTTCCAATTTACGGCCGGAAGATATCTGGTGGAAGTAGACAGCGCGGTGGCCGAAAAGGGCGTGCCGCTGACGCACTCCCTGATCTGGCGCGGAGGATTCGGAGACCACACGGTGCAGAAATCCTACGCCGCGCAGTTCTCTATCTTCCTGCCGCCGAACGACTCCTCGCCGACGACCTACGAAAGCGCCAAAGCCAGCGGCGGCGCGGTCATCGATGTTGGCGACTATGTTTTCGCCGGCCTGCAGGATCAGTACTTCGCTGCGGTGGCGCTGCCGAAACCGGGGCAGACCATCGAGTTGACGACACTCTCCGACGCGCTTCCCTACCCGGCCGGCTCGGCGGACAAACTGCCGTTTGTTGGAGCGGGATTGAGCGTGCCCGGGCGGAATCAGTTCTCCATGTACGTCGGACCCAAGGACCTGGACCTGCTGGAAGCCACCGACAAACGTCTGGTATCGCTCGTCGATTGGGGCTGGTTCGGCTGGATTGGCCGTCCGCTATTCGCCGCGCTGCGATGGCTGGACTCCTCCTACGTCCACAACTGGGGATGGTCCATCGTCATCCTGACGATTCTGATTAACCTGGCATTGATCCCGCTGAAGCTGTCGAGCATGAAGTCGATGAAAAAAATGCAGGCGCTGCAGCCCCAGGTGGCGGCCATCAACGAGAAATACAAGGGTCTGGCGATGAGCGACCCCAAGAAGCAGAACCAGAACAAAGAGCTGATGGACCTCTACAACAAGCACGGAGTCAATCCGGCGGGCGGCTGCGTGCCGCTGCTGCTGCAGTTCCCGTTCTTTATCGGGTTCTACAAGGTGCTAAACGTCGCCACGGAACTGCGTGGCACCCCCTGGTACTGGGTCAAGGATTTAAGCCAGCCGGAGACCATCCCCGTTCGGATTTTGCCTCTGCTTATGATCGGCAGCCAGTTCTATCTGCAGAAGATGACCCCAACCTCCGGCATGGATCCGGCGCAAGCCAAGATGATGCTGTTCATGCCCCTGATGATGGGTTTCCTGTTCTACAATGCATCAAGCGGGCTGGTGTTATACTGGCTTACCGGAAACTTGGTGGGAATCGGTCAGCAGCTTCTGTTTAACAAAATCGCTCCTGCATCGGCACCCGTCACGGTTCCCGCGCCCAAGAAGAAAGGCAAGTAAGGACAGGAACGAATTCACGGCATGAGCGGTTCTAGGAAATACACTATAGAGGAACACGGACCGCGTATCCGCCAATTCCTGGAATCGATCAGCGGCGCGGCAGGTTTGGAATTCGGCTTCGAAGTTTCGCCCGGCGCGACCATGCATCCGGAGATAGAAGACCCAGACCTGATGGTTCGCTTCTCCGGCGACGACGTGGACCTGCTTCTGGCAAACAAAGGCGAGCTCATGCTAGCCCTTGAGCACCTGACGCTCGAGTACCTCGACGTGCCCAGCGACGCACACTCGCAAATCTGCTTCGACGCGAACGACTTCCGCGTGATGCGGATCGAAGAGCTGCGCATGACCGCCAAAACCGCCGCCGAGCGCGTCCGCAAAACCGGCCAGTATTTCCAGTTCAACCCGATGACGAGCCGCGAACGCCGCATCCTGCACCTGGCCTTGCGCGACGAACCGGAAGTGAAGAGCGAGAGTTTCGGCACGGGCCCGGCCCGGCAGGTCGTGATCTATCGCGCCGATTCTCCGGCGCCAACCAATCTGGTTCTGAAACCCGCGCCGCGCCCGCGCCGCGACGACGACGATCGTGGGGATCGCGGTGGCGGAGACCGCCGTGGCGGCTTCCGCGGCGGGCGCGGCCCGGAGCGCCGCCGGGGTCCGCGCCCGCGCAATACCTAGACCTTGGAAACGATCGTTGCGATATCGACGCCGCCTGGACGCGGTGGAATTGGCGTAGTTCGCCTGTCGGGCGATACCGCGCGGGATGTGGCCTCAAAACTGTTGCGCGCGGTGGAGTTGGCGCCGCGCACCGCCACGCTCGCCGAGTTAGTGGACGCTGGAGAGGCGGCCGTCGATCAGGTCGTCGCTACCTGGTTCCAGGCGCCGCGCAGCTACACCGGCGAGGACGTGGTGGAGATCTCTTGCCACGGTGCGCCGGTCATTCTCCGCTTCTGCGTGGAACGCGCCTGCGAGTGCGGGGCGCGCCTGGCCGAGCCGGGAGAGTTCACGTTGCGAGCGTTCATCAATGGGCGCATCGACTTGCCGCAGGCGGAGGCCGTGCGCGACCTGATCGACGCCACAACGCTCTACCAGGCCCGCGTCGCCGCCCGGCAGGTGGAAGGCTCCGTGGCGCGGCGGCTGGCGCCGCTTAAGGCACAACTTGTGGAACTGATCGCTCTGCTTGAAGCCGGTATCGACTTCGCTGAGGACGACGTCTCCGTCGCGCCGGATGCGGAGTTGCGGCGGCGCTTGGATCCGCTGCTGCAATCCGTCGATTCCTTGACGGCGAGTTTTCGCTACGGCAGGCTGGTGCACGACGGCATCACGCTGGCGATCGTCGGGCGTCCCAATGCCGGCAAGAGTTCGCTCTTCAACCGTCTCGTGGAACAGGACCGCGCCATTGTCACTGATATTCCTGGCACCACGCGCGACCTGGTGAGTGAGACGGCGTCGATAGGCGGCATACCCGTGCGGTTCGTCGACACCGCCGGTATTCGCGACGGAGCGGACCGCGTGGAGACGCTGGGTATCGAACGGTCGCTGCGGGCGATGGCGGACGCGGACCTGACTCTGGTAGTGCTGGACGCGTCGGTAGCCGGCGAGGACACGTCACTGATCGACAAGGCACGCGCCCAGGGACGCTTTCTGGCCGTGCTGAACAAGTGCGACCTGCCTGTGGCGGCCCCGTCGCCGGACCTGCCGCGCGTCTCGGCGCAGACGGGGGAAGGCATTCCCGCGCTGCGGACGGCCATACTCGACGCCATCGGTCACGCGTCGGCGAATGAGCACGAATTCAACTTCATCACCTCCCTGCGGCAGGAGCGGCTATTGAGCGAATGCCTGGGAGCGTTGCGGGCCGCGAGCGCGGCCATCGACGAGCGCATTCCGCACGAGATGTTGCTACTGGATCTCTACGGCGCGTTGCACCCGCTCGACGCGATCACCGGCAAGACAACGCGGACGATATTCTCAATCGCATCTTCGCGACATTTTGCATCGGCAAATGATCGCCGGTCGCTCGATAACTTTGCCCGGATCGGAATGCACCATCCAGTAACACGGCACCGGGCCGGTGTGGACAGAGTCGAGCGCTTTCGGCTGGCCCGCGGGCGGATGCGCGCGGGACACCGGCGCCAAACCGGCTTCGGCATTCCAAATGCTCCGTGCCCGGTTGTTGGGAGAACTTCACGCATTTTCCGCAGCCTCGAAAGGGAACTTTGACTCTCCGCCGCCCCTTCGGTATCCTCCTAGAAGTTCATTCGAATGCAGTAGTCCACTTTCGATCCTAGGAGACACACACAATGGCAGATTCACGCGTCACGGGCGCACAATTCAAGCAGCAGCTTCGTGACGGCAATCCCAAGTTCGGATTATTCGTCAACTCGCACAGCCCCACCGTCGCCGAACAGTTGGCGCATAGCGGGTACGACTGGTTGCTGGTCGACACCCAGCACGGCCCGATGGGCTATGAGAAGCTCTCGCAGATGCTGTGCTCGGTGGCCAGCGGCGGCGCGAAATCGATGGTTCGCGTTGGCGGCTACGACGATCGCCCCGGCATTCAACAGTCGCTCGACCTGGGCGCCGACGGCATTCTCGTTCCCTATATCAATACCGCCGAGGAAGCGCGGCAGGCAGTGAGCTGCGCCCTGTATCCGACCGCTGGCACGCGTTCGGTGTATTTCCCGCAGCGCTCGATGAATAAGGACGGCCTGCTGGGCTACGCCGGCAACTGGAACAAAAATGCGCTCATCGCGCTGCAGGTGGAAACGGCGTCGTGCATCGAGAACATAGCGGAGATCGCTGCGGTACCGGGCGTCGACATTCTGTTCCTCGGCCAAAACGACCTTTGCATGTCGATGGGCCTCTACGAAAAATACGAGTTCCCCCACATGTACACCTCGCCGGAGCTCGGCGCGGCCACGCAGAAGTTGATTGAGCACGCCAAAAAGAACAAAGTCATCCTCGGCCTGTTCCTATTCGGAACCTCCCGAGTGCAGGAATTCCTGGACAAGGACTTCACGTTCATCTCCATCGGCAACGATCTGCACCACGTCCTGACGCAGGCGGGAGCCCATGTGGCCGCATTGGAAGGGATCGCCAAGGACCGCGCAAAGGGTTGGAGCCGCCGGCCCACGTCACTGTTTTAGTACCCATGGACCGCCGCGTTTGCCGCGCGGCGGTCCAGTTCATTGATGGAGTCCATCAAAAAAATTGATGGATCTCCGCAATCGGGATTTTGGATGATAGTGAATCGAGCGCCCCATGCAGGCCGCTCTCTGACTCCAAGTGTGAGGACATCAACCATGAAGTTGGCCCGACTTTCGGCCGCCGCTTGCGCGGCAGCCTCTCTCCTGAACGCGCAATCGGCGGACGCCGAGATTGCAAAATTGAAGACCGCCGTCGCGGCGGCGCAATCGGCGGGCGACAACGCCTGGATGCTGACCTCGGCCGCGCTCGTGTTGATGATGACGGGCCCAGGCCTGGCGCTGTTCTATTGTGGCCTGGTCCGCAAGAAGAACGTCCTTGGCACCATGATGCAGAGCTTCATAATGATGGCCGTGATTACGCTCGTATGGGTAGCCGCGGGCTACAGCATGGTGTTCGGTTCGGGCAATCCGTTCGTGGGCGGTTTCGAATTCGCCTTTCTGAATGGAGTCGGAACGGCGCCGAACACGGACTATGCGCCAACCATCCCGCATCTCACCTTCATGGTCTATCAGATGATGTTCGCCGTCATCTCGCCGGCGCTGATCACTGGCGCATTCGCGGAACGCGTGAAGTTCAATGCGCTGCTGGTCTATTCGGTGCTGTGGATGTTTCTGGTCTACTTTCCCGTCGCGCACATGATTTGGGGCAAGGGCGGATTCCTGAACGCCTATCTCGGCGGGTCGATTCCGGTGTTCGACTTCGCCGGAGGCATCGTCGTACACGTCACCACCGGAATCTCGGCGTTGGTCTGTGCGCTGGTCATCGGCCCGCGCAAGGGGTATCCCTCTGAGCCGATGATGCCGCACAGTTTGGTGTTGAGTTTCATAGGTGCGTGCCTCCTGTGGGTCGGCTGGTTCGGCTTTAACGCGGGCAGCGCTCTGGCGGCCAGCGGCTTGGCCGCATCCGCGTTCGTCGCCACGCACCTGGGCGGCGCGGCCGGCGCGGTGGGCTGGCTGGTTGCGGAAAAACTCAAGATTGGCCGCGCTTCGGCGCTGGGCGGCATTTCAGGCGCGGTCGCTGGATTGGCCACGGTAACGCAGGGTTCGGGATTCGTCTCGCCCATTATTGGCGCCGTGTATGGCTTGGCGGGCGGGCTGATCTGCTTCTACGTGGTCACGGTAATCAAACACAAGTTCAAATACGACGATTCGCTCGATGCCTTCGGCGTGCACGGGATCGGCGGCATTATCGGCGCGACTCTAACCGGCGTATTCGCTACCAACACCGTCAACGACGCGTTGAAACTGGCCAACGGCCAGCCCGCGCCCCTCGGCATGGTGGACGGCAACACCGCGCAGATCGGCAATCAATTGGCCGGCGCGGCCATTGGAGTCGTGATCGCCGTGGTTGGTTCGTACGTCGCGCTCAAGGTGGCGGGTATGGTGTGCGGAGGCCTGCGGCTCGATCCTCGCGAAGAGACCCAAGGCATGGATCTGGCGATTCACGGCGAAGAAGGATACAATCTGGAAGCCTAGTCCATGAAGAAAATCGAAGCGATCATCCAGCCCTTCAAGCTGACCGAAGTGAAGGAGGCTCTGAAAGACATCGGAGTCGACGGCATGACCGTCACGGAAGTCCGCGGGCATGGCCGGCAGAAAGGGCATACCGAAGTCTATCGCGGCCGTGAATATCAGGTGGACCTGATTCCGAAAGTAAAGCTGGAACTTGTGGTCGCCGGCGACCGGAGCGAAGCCGTGATCGCCGCCATCGTCAAGTCCGCGCGAACGGGCAAGATCGGCGACGGCAAGATCTTCGTCTATGACCTCGGAGAGGCGATTCGAATCCGCAACGACGAACGCGGGGAAGCCGCACTATAAGGCTTCGATCGCCGCGGCGCAACGGTTCAGCGCAGCGGCAAGAACTTCGATCTGCGCCTCGGCTTCGGCCGGTTTCTTCAGCTCCAGCGCTTCCCGCACTCCAGGCAGAGTCTTGGCTCCATAGCCGGTGTACTGCCCGGGCGCCGAATAGACGCTGCGGTACCACTCGCGGCCGGGCAACCCGCCCGGGATCTGCAGCGCGCGTTCCACCTTCGCCACGGCCATCGGCTGCGCATTCGCGTAGCGTGTTTCGAAGGCCGCGGCGGCCTTGGTGAGTCGCGCGATCGCGGCGTCGACGGACGCCGAGTCCTGCTTCAATTCGCGCCAATACTTTGAGACCGCTTCGGCCAGCCGGGTGAATTCGAACGGCGGTACGGCGGCCTCGGCCATGCGGGAAATCACGGTCGCCATGTAGTCGGCAAGAGACTTACCGTGGCGGAAACCATCGTCGCCAAAACGTTTGTACCAGGCGAAGGAATCGAAGATGGAATGATAGATTCCGCCCGTTCCCACGTCGCCGCTGAAGCCGATGTTCGCCGCCGCGATGCCGGTGTGATGGACGAACGGCACGTAGTCCGAACCGGAGCCCAGCGGATAGACGCTCCACTCCTTGGCTCGCGGAACACCGGTATCACGGGCCGCCTCTTCCAGGAAAAGCGAAAGGCTTGGCGACGCGCCCGCCGACAGTTGCCCGCGGCTATTCGAATCGCTGTTGAAGTAAACAACCGCCTTTTGATCGAGTTCGGCCCGGTGTTTCTCCACCCATTCGGTGGAACCGATCAACCCGAACTCCTCGGCATCCCATAGCGCCAGCACGATGGTCCGCTTCGGCTTCCACCCCTGCTTCGCCGCCAGACCCAGCACCCGGGCCGTTTCCAGCAGCGCGGCCGCGCCGCTCACCGGATCCTGCGCGCCGTTGATCCACGCGTCGTGGTGATTGCCGTAGAGCACCCATTGATCCGGCCACTGCGAACCGCGAAGCGTCGCGATGACATTGTGCACCGGCCGCGTCGCGTTGTCGAAGCTCAACTTCATACGCACCTTGGCCGGGCCCGGCCCGAAGCGGTACGGCACCGGCAATCCGCCGCGCCACGAATTGGGCACCTCGTCGCCGCCGAGTTGCTCCAGCAAAGGCTTCGCGTCGCCGTAGGAGATCGGCATCACCGGTATCGGCATTAGCACCTTCGCCTCAGCCATCGTCAGCCGCCGCGAGCCTTTCTCGGAAACCCAACCGGGGGAAAGCGGATCGCCCACGTGAATCGACATATCCATCACCGAGCCGCGCTGCACGCCTTGATCGCAGCGGTACGGCCCATCCGGATACACCGCGCCTTTGCCGAAACCGTCTTCCTTCGGATCGGAAAAGATAAGACAGCCGGCGGCGCCGTTCTCCGCCGCCACCTTCGGCTTGACACCACGCCACGACACGCCATAGCGAGCCAACGCGATCTTACCCTTCACGCTGATTCCTTTGCTGCGCAGCACTTCGTAGTCCGCGGGCACGCCGTAGTTCACGTAGACGGCCTCGGCCGTGATATCGCCGGCAGCCGAGTACGCGTTATAGGTGGGCAACTGATTCTTGTCGCGCGAATCCGGATCCTCGGCGAAATTCGGTTCCGCCAGCCGGAGCTTATACGGTACCGGCGAAACGATCTCCACCAGCCGTTCCTCAGGATACGGAAGAAACGCCTCGCACTCTTCGATGCGGGCCTGAAATCCGAACTTGGAGAACTGGGACCGGGCGTACTCGGCGACGGCTCTCGAAGCCGGCGAGCCCGCGTGGTGCGGCTCGGCCGACATGCGGGCCATGTGGCGCTCGACCTGGACGGGCGATGTGGCGGCCCGCAGTTTCGATTCCAATTGCTGCTGCGCCATCCAATTGCTGCCCGCGAAACCGCGAGGCGGCTGGGTGGTGTTGGCGGCGGAGGCCGCGAGAAGAAATTGCCGGCGTTTCATGGAGTCTCAGCCTCGCAGGAACTTCAGATACTCGGCCTCGTCCCGCGTGAAGCCTTCGAAACTTCGCTGTACGTTGCCCTCTGTGTCCAGAATCACGTACGTCGGAATGGCGGCGGTCTTGACCTTTGTCTCTTGCAGTTGCATGTTGGCTTCGGAGACCGGATCCGCCCCGTCGGTGTAAAGCTCCACAAGGACGAACTTGCTCAACTCCTCTGCGACTGCGGGGCGCGGAAACATCGTCGCCTTCATCAGCTTGCAGTTCGTGCAAGTGTAGCCGGTGAAATTGACGAATACCTTTTTGTTCTCTGCCTTTGCCTTGGCCAACGCGCCTAGCAGGTCGTTCTTCATCCAGGCCGGCCCGGCGCCCGGCTTCGATCCGGCAGGCACATAGGCATCGATCTCACCCAGCGGCGCGCCGTTCATTCCGGCAAGCAGCGTCAATGAGAAGATCAGCAGTACGCACGAAATCAGCAGCCGCGGAATCGTCACGTCCTCGTCGTGGTTGATCCCTTCATACCGGAACCAGCCCAGAAGGTAGAACGCCGGCATCGCCGCCAGAATGGCCCAAGCGGCCAGGAAGCGCTCCCGCGTTAGAAACTCCCAGTGCAACACGGCATCGACGTTGGAAACGTATTTCACCATCATGGCGAAGACGAAGAACGCCAATACGACCTTGACGCGCATCATCCAGCCGCCGCTTTTCGGCAGCTTCTTCAACCACGCCGGAAACAGCGCCAGCAGAAAGAACGGCAGGGCCAGGCCGGTGGCGAACGACGCCATTCCGAGCGCTGGTTGCAAGCGGTCGCCTGTTACCGACGCAGCCAGCAGCGAGCCCATGAACGGGCCGATGCAGGCGAAGCTCGTCAAGGAAAACGTCAGGCCCATCATCAACGCCCCGGCGTAACCGCCGCCGCCAGACGCGTCGTTCAGTTTCGTCAGCATGCCGGATGGGAGCGTGATTTCAAACGCGCCGAGCATACTCAACCCGAAGGCGCAAAAAACAACGGAGATCACCCCGTTTACCCACACGTTGGAACTCAACTGCTGTGCGCCGGAGGCCCCGAGGAATGCCGACGCCGTCAATCCAATCACGGTGAACAGCACGATGATCCCGAGGCAAAACACCGCCGCCTGCGACTTGCCGCCCTCCGTTCGATTGATGAAATACGAGAGCGTGAACGGGATCATCGGAAACACACAGGGAGTAAGAATCGACGCGAGGCCCGCCAGAAACGCCACGATCAGGAACGACGCCATGCTCTCTTTCTGGTTCTGGGGCTTCGGCGTCGCAGCCGCGGCGGGCTTGATCAGGTTGGCTTCGACAAACCCGTCCGGTATGTCCAGCCGCGCGGGAAGCGCTGCCGGATCTGCCTCAACGCTGACATTCACGATCCGCCGCTTGGCAGGCAGACAGATCCTGTCGTTGCAGGCGGAGGACCGCACCTGCAGCGCCAGTTCCACCGGGCCGGGCTTCACGGCCGCGTCGAGTTCCGCGTCGATGTAGAAGACCGCCTTCTCCTCGTAACTCTCGGTAGTAGCATCCGCGGCCGGGTCGAATTTCGCCTCCACCTTTTTCTGAAGGACCCGCTGGATCTTCAGCGGTGTGCCCTCCGGCACCGCAAAGCGCGTTGCAGTCGGCACCACCGGCGAGGTCACCGAATAAAGATGCCAGCCCTTCTCGATCTCCGCGTGCAAGGCCAGCCGCAATGTTTTCCCGGGCGCGGCCTTTTGCGCCTCCGTTCGCAGGGTGAAGGCAACGGGATTCTGGGGCTGCGCCCAGACGACGGCGCAGAGTAAAGCAAGAAAGCGCAACGGCATGATCTAGCTACAGGGTAACGCGGCGGTGCAACGTTGTAACTTTGATCCTACAGGCGCCCCAGCGCCTTGCGGATCGCGGCCACGGTCGTCTCGGCGCGAAACGCGATGGCGCGTTTGCCCAATTCGATCGTCTTCTCCGCCGGATCCAGTTCGACGCCATTGATCGAAAACTTGCCCTTCGCTCGGCGCTCCGCCATGCGAACGGTCGTGGGATCCACGGCCATCAGCATTGCGGTAATCACGGCGTTGTCGTGATAGCCTTCGTCGACCTCCCGGATTCCCTGCTCCGCCAGCCACTTCGACAGCGCACCTTCGTTGTAGAAATCGTAGTATTCGGGAATGAAGTAGACGCCCTTGTGCGCCGCCGCCACCTCCTTCATGCCGGCCTGGTTGCCGCCGCTGTCGCCGATGAAAATGATGTTTCGGAACCCGTGCTCTTGCAGGCTCGCCGTGATGTCGGTCAGCAGCGCCTTGAACGTCTCGGGCCGGAGGCTGATGGTCGACGGATACTTCATGTGGCCGGTGGGCGGGTGGATCTGCCCTTCCGGAACGAATGCCACAATGGGCGCCACCAGTGTCTTTCCCAGCTTGCGCGCGATGGCCTCGGTGGTCGCCTTCAATACATAGTTGTGTTTGCCGGCCGCCAAATAGGGCCCGTTTTGTTCCACGCCGCCAGTCGCCACCAGGACCGTATCGAATCCATTCTTCAGCGCGTCTCGCACCTCCAGCCAGGTCAGCTCTTCGATGAACACGCTGTCGCGCGCGGCGATCGGCCGCGGCATGTTCGGATCGGGCGTCATCGCCGTCGCCGAAATTCCCGGCCGCTGCTGCGCGGCAAGCAGGGTCACGACCGAGTCCAATCGCAGCGACTTCGCTACACTCAGTGCGTTCGCCGGCGCTGGAACTCCCAGCTCGAGCGCCGTCTTCACAGTCTCGTGTATCCGCCGCTCCTTCTCGCCGCGGGGAACCTCCACCCAGGCCGGCCCGCCTCCGCCTTGCTCCATCGCGGCCAGCACCGCATTGGAGGAGCGCTTGTCCTCCGCGCCAGACGCGTCGCGAACACGGGTGGAGTGATGTAAAAAGTGGACGTCCGCCCCGTGCTTGGCAAGCAACCGCAGCACACTCGGGTTCTGATACCGTGCCGCCAGCCAGAACGGCGTCGCGTCCGTCAACGCCGGATCGAAGTGCAAATCTTTCGACGACCGGCGCACCGGCGTCCAAGTTTCGAGCTTCGCGTTAGGGTCCGCGCCCCGCGCGAGCAACGCGGCGGCCATGCGCTCGTCGCGCCGCAGAATGGCGATATGCAAGGCTCGAAAACCGGCGCGGCTCAAGTTCGGATCCGATCCCTTGGCCAGCAGCTGCTCCACCAGTGCACCATGGCCGGAGTGCGCCGCAAACAGCAACGCGGTAACGCCCCAGGCATCGGAATGGTTTACTTCGGCGCCCGCGGCGATCAACAGCTTCGCCGATTCCAGGTCGCCCGATCGCGCCGCGAACAGCAACGCCGTGTCGTTCCCGTGCGGAACGTTCTTGTTATAGGGCCGGTAGCCATGCGGCGGAATCGCCATCGGGTCGGTCCAGGACTCGCTTCGCAAATGCGGATCGGCGCCGCCCGTGAGCAGCGCCCCGACGGTCTCGGAGTGTCCGCGCGCCGCGGCCCACATCAGCGCCGTTTGCCCGCGTGCCGCGCGCGCGTTCGGATTCGCTTTCGCCGCCAGCAGTTGCGTCACGATACCCGCGTAGCCGCCGCGCGCCGCCACCATCAGCGGCGTCTCGCCCTTGGCCACCGCCAGGTTCGGATTCGCCCCGGCGCGCAGCAACCGTTCCACAAGGGCGTCGCTGCCGTTCTGGCAAGCGGCCCACAACGGCGTGGCCCCCAGATCGTTAGCCTCGTTCGCGTTCGCTCCGTTTCGCAGCAAAGCCTCCACTGTGTCGCGGTCGTCGTGATACGCCGCATCCAGCAAAGCGAGTCCAAAGGCCAGGAGAAGTGTCATAGGTCGATCATTCCTGTACTGCCGCCCAGGCGTTCCACGGGCACGCCCAGCCGGTTCATCAGCGTGAGCAGCAGATTTGCGATAGACGGTTTGTCGCGGAAATGCAGATGGCGGCCTCCGTCGACGGCGCCCAGCAGCAGCAGCGGCAGGTTCTCGCCGGAGTGCCGGTCGCTGTTCGAAATCCCGGAACCGTAAAGAATCGTCGTGTGGTCCAACAGCGATCCGTCGCCATCGGGCGTGGCGCGCAACCGGGCCAGGTACTTGGCAAAGATCTCCGTGTGATAGCGGTTGATCTTCGACATATGGGCGATCAGCTCCGGCACGTTTTCGTGGTGCGAAAGCGGATGATGCGCCTCCGGGACGCCGATCTGCGGATAGGGCCTTGCGCTCTGCTCCTTACCCAGCATGAACGAAATCACGCGCGTCAGGTCGGATTGAAACGCCAGCAGTTGCAGGTCCAGCATCAGCGTCACATGCTCTTCGAAGCTGGCCGGGGCGCCCTCCGGCTGCGGCATCTCCGGCAGGCCGGCGGACATCTTCTCCGCCCGTTCAATCCGCCGCTCCACGTCGCGCAGCGCCTCTGTGTACGCGTCCACCTTGGTCTGGTCCGCGGCCCCAAGCTCCCGTTTTAGACTCGTCAATTTTTCGTTCACCGAATCCAAAATGCTCTTGTGCTGGCGCATGCGGGCCATGCGCGCGCGGGTGTCCGTCGTCCCCGCGTCGCCAAAAAGTTTCTCGAACACCGCGCGCGGATTCCACTCCATCGGCAACGGTTGCGTGGCGCTTTTCCAACTCAGCGTATGCGTATAGACACAACTCAGATTGCCCGTACACGCGCCTGCGTTCGCCGGCGGGTCGATCGCCATCTCCAACGAACCAAGCTGGGTCTGCCTGGCGAAATGCCGGGCCAGCAGTTGGTCCATCGAAACGTCGGCGATGATCTCGATTTCATTGCGCCCTCCGCGCGCCGTGCCCGTCAAGAACGATCCCGATGCGCCGGCGTGAATGTAGTTCCAGTTCGCTCGAATGCCCGATAAAACCAGCATTCGGTCGCGGAACGGCGCCAGCGGTTCCAGGATCGGCGTCAGCGCGTAGCCGCGGCCTTCCGTTTTCGGAGACCAATACTCCATCGCCATTCCGTTCGGAACATAGAAAGCCAGGAAACGCTGCGCCGGCGGAGCCGCCATCGCGTCCAGCCGTGGCAGAGCCAGCGCGGCGCCGGCCCCTCGCAGAAGCGTTCGTCTTGGAAGCGATCGATGGAGAAAATGCATGGGCCTTCACTCAACGGGCGGTCCGCATCAGGAATGGCGGGCTGTGGACGATTCCCAGTATGATCGATGACCAGTTGTAATTGTGGACCGCCGCGCCGCGAACGATCTCCCGCACCGCGGGCCGGTCGAAGGCCTCTACGCGCCGCCCCAGCGCGTAAGCCAGCAGCTTCTCCGTCAACGCCCGCGGAAACTGCTCCGGGTCTTCTAACAACTCCGCGCGCAAGCCTTCCAGGCCGCCCTCGCGCGTCTCCACACGCCGCCCGGATTCGTCGTGCGTACGCCACGCCCCAATCACGTCGTAGTCCTCCAGTGCGAAGCCCAGCGGGTCCATGACGGAGTGACAACTGTTGCAGGCCGGATCTTTCCGATGCCGCTCCAACCGCTCCCGGATCGACGCGGGCCTCTCCGCGTCGTTCGCTTGCAACGATGTATCCAGGCCGGCCGGCGGCGCCGGTACGGCCACTCCGAGCAGGTTGTTCAAAAGCCACTTTCCGCGCAGCACCGGCGATGTACGGTCCGGATAGGACGTCGCAGCCAGCAACGCGCCATGGCCCAGCAGTCCGCCTCTTCGATGCGTGGCCGCGAGGGTCACGCGCCGGAACCGGCTGCCCTGTATGCCCGGAATGCCGTAGTGCCGGGCCAACCGCTCATTGACGAACGTGTAGTTGGCGTTGAGCAGCGTCCGCACGTCGCGATTCGCGGTAATCGTGCTGGCCACGAACAGCTCGGTCTCTTTCTGAAACGACTGCAGCAGCGTCAAGTCGAAACTCGGATAGCGGATCGGATCGATCACGACCTCCGGAACCCTGCGTAAATTCAGCCATTGCGCGGTGAACCCGTCGATAAGCGATCGCGTGGCCCGCTCGTCGGCCAGCATCCGGCGTGTTTGCTCCGTCAAAACCTCCGGCTTCGAAAGTTCGCCACGTTCGGCCAGCCGCAGCAGCGTTTCATCCGGAATACTGCCCCACAGAAAAAAGGACAGCCGGGAGGCAAGTTCCAAATCGCGGATCCGGTAGACTGGCTCGCCGGGCGGCTCGCGATAGATGCGAAGCAGGAAATCCGGATCCACCAGCAGGCGCTCCAACGCATACTGAATGCCCCCTTCGAACGTAGCGCCTTGCCGGAAGAAACCCATCAGAACGCGAACGTCGGTGGCCGTGACCGGACGCCGGTACGCGTGCCTCGCCAGGCGTGACAAAATTGTCTCCGCGCACGATGCCGTCTGTTCGGTGCATGAGAAGATCGCCCGGCGGCTGGGTGTATCGCTTACGCGTCCACTTGGCTGAAAAGGGCCGCTGATCTGCACGGAACCCACATTGGCATGGCCCATATACACCTGATCGTTTGCGATCACGCGCCCCCGTTGCGCGGGCTGCGGCAGACCCTCCGGCTCCCAAATCTCGCGCACGAACGACACGCCCACAATGCGCGGTCCGGCGCGGACCGGCACGCGCACCTCCAGGCCTGCATCGCCCTCCACCTGCATGTAGCGTTCCCATTCCGGATCGCCTGCGTAACCCACTTCTCCGTCGCCCGCGTAGCCCGCGCCGGCCGCCCGGCCCTTCGCTCCGCCGCCCACCGTGAATCGCCGGATCAACGCGCCGTCCACGCGAACATCCAATTGTTGCGGCCAGCCCATGCCCTTTAAGTAGTCCTGATACTGCCGTTGCAGGCGCACGCGAATTACGTATTCGCCGTCCACGGGAAAGTGCTTGCGAATCGCCATGCCGCCGCGCGATCCCAGCGGCAGGTCCTCGCTCTGCCTGTCGTCCTGCAGCACATGCAGCGGAATGGGGAACCGCTCCGTGCCGGGGTTCTCCGGCGCAATTCCCACCGCCAGCCGCGACACCTGCCTGGCCACGGAGAGATACCGTTCCAGATGCGACGTGGAGATGGTAAGGCTGTCGGCGAAGTTGTCGAAGCTGCCGTCGGCCGTCTCGTCGCCCGGCAGTTGGCTTTGCACGTCGACGTCCAGCGCCAGCAGGTCGCGGATCGCATTCGCGTACTCGAATCGGGTTAACCGGTGCACGGAGCCAATGCGGCCCGGGTTCGGCTTGGCGTGCCAGGCGCGGCCGGCGTCGTCCTCCATCCGCTTGGCCGCGAGTGCGAACGTCTCCTTCGACGGACGCGGATTTCCAGGCG
The DNA here is from genome assembly GCA_016871155.1 of Acidobacteriota bacterium. Lineage (GTDB taxonomy): Bacteria > Acidobacteriota > Terriglobia > Bryobacterales > Bryobacteraceae. Next base: position 38,163 of record VFZO01000025.1, read on the forward strand.
GCGGCATACTCCGTGCGCGCAGCCGGGCAATCACGGGTTCTACAACGGCGGCGTCCAGCGCACCGTCCAGCGCCACGCCTCCAGAACGCAACTTCGCGTTATGACATTGCACGCAGTATTGACGGAACAACGCCTGGGGTTCTTGGGCGGCCAGCGCAAGCGAAACAACCAGGAAGCGCACTGAGGAAGAATATCACTCCGGCATGGGTCCTTGACGATTCTCAAGGGAGCAAATACACTCGCTCCGTGAAGCCTCTGTTGCTGCCTCTCCTTGCGGCCTGCGCCTACGGCCAGAACATCACCGGCGCGCTGCTTGGCCAGGTTACCGATGCAACCGGGGCCGCCGTCGCGGCCGCGGAGGTCGAGGTCCGGAACACGGAAACCAACCAGGCGACGAAGGTCCGCACCGGCGCCACGGGTCTCTATCAGGCCAACTATCTCCGGCCCGGCCCTTATGAAATCGTGGTCTCAAGCGCCGGCTTCAAGACCGCGCGCCGGGGCAGCATCGAAGTCCGCATCGAGGACCGCGTCCGCATCGATGTTGCTCTGGAAGTCGGCGACGCCTCCACCACGGTGCAGGTCACAGCCGAGGCTCCGCTGCTGGAATCCGAATCCGCCAGTCTTGGCGAAGTCATCTCGACGAAGTCGGTGGAGGAGTTACCCACGCAGGGCCGCAACATCTTCGACTTGGTCGGCCTGGCCGCCGGCGTGGCCGTCAATCCGCGCGCGGAGGGCGGCGTCTCCTCCACCGGCAACGCGTCGGCTCCAACCTTCGTTCAATCCGACATCTCTATCAACGGCGGCCGTTTCCGCACGAACGAATTTCTCGTCGACGGCATCTCCATCATGCTGCCGGAGAACAACAATTTCGCCTTCTCGCCCACCCCCTCAGGCACGCAGGAGTTCAAGGTATTGACGAATAGCTTCGGCCCTCAGTACGGCCGCAGCGGCGGCGGCGTGGTGAACGTCGTCACCAAGGGCGGGTCCAATCAATTCCACGGCACCGCCTACGAGTTCTTTCGCAACCAGTTATTCAAGGCCAACAACTGGTTCAACAACGCGCGGAATCTGGGCCGCGGCAAGTTTCACTTCAATCAATTC
>VFZO01000026.1 GCA_016871155.1 Acidobacteriota bacterium
AACCTGATGATGGAAATTCTCGTCGATTCGCTGCCCATCGCCGCCGATCGTCAACGGGTACTTCGGCCACAGTACCGACTTCCCGGCCTCGAACCCCGGATCGAGACCCGAGTCGTCATTCCATTTCGCATCGCCGTACCCAAAATGCTTCCGCAGCCGCTCGCAGCACCTCTCCCAATCATGCGCAATCTGGAACTCCGGCTTCAGCCACAGCCGGATCTCCGTCCCCTGCTCCCTCCTGGTGCCCGCCTTGGTCCAGAACAGCGTGCCCGGCCCCGATACGTGGAAATTGGTCGACTCTCCGCTGCCGCAATGGGTCCGCACGTCAATCGAATCTGCCAACATAAAGGACGACAGCACGCCGATACCAAACTGCGAGATGGGAGTGGAGATCAGACCCTTCTCGCGAAGCTTCGACTGCTCCCGCTCGAACTCCTCGCTCCTATAGAAGCTCTTTCCGAGCGTGGTGAAGTATCTTTCAATCGTTCGCTGGGACATGCCGACGCCGTTGTCCGCCACCTGCAGCCACCAGCGCTGGCGTTCCTCGTCGTAGCCCCAGGTTAGGTCCACTTTAAGTTCCACCGGTTCGCCGGTCGCGCCGTCCCGGAAAAACCCAGGCTGCTCCGGACACGGCGTACCGTCCGTCTTGTTTATGGAAGACTCCGCTCCGGTCTGTCTGCGATACTGGAGCCGGAGATCTCGAAGCTCCAGCGCGTCCAGGGCGTTTTGCAGAAGCTCCCGGATGGCCAATTCGGGCTGGCCGTAGAGAGCGGTCCCCATCAGAAGATCGAGGATCTCGGCCTGGCTGATTCGGAATTGCCAATCCTGATAAACGTACGCGTTGTTCTTGGGATGAACCACCCCTTCGACCCGGGGGAGACGAAGCGCGGCTCCGTCGCGGCCCAAACGCCGCAGTTCCTCCTTGGCGTGGTCGACTTCAGTTCGAATCTGCCCGATGAAACTGCGAATGCCATGGTCGGTAACCGGGTCCGGACACGCCGGCGCGAGGTAGGAGAGGATCTCGTCGTCCGCATCGAACTCGATCCTCTCAACAGCGAGATGCTTCCTCAACTCGCGCTGACTAGTACCATCCGGATCGAGGATTCGCTTTTGCAGCTCGCCGTCCAGCCCCAGATGCTTGAAGAGGATCTCGGGCGTGCGGGAAGAGTCGAAGTCCAGGATGTCGGCAAGCCGCAATACCAGCCCCAGGAACGGAAGGTGGCTCCCATCTGTCCGGCCCTTGTACGGTATCCCCTGCTCTCGGAGCCAGGACGCTGACTGGTTGTGGCTGATGCAGAGTTCAATCAGGCCCGCGGGCGGCTCTCCGCCCAAAATACTCTCGACGTGTCCCCTCATCCGCGTTGACCGGCGATCGGCGTGGCTGCGCCTAAGGTGCTCGGTGATCAGCCTCTGCTCGATCGCCTCCGCAACGCTGTACTGGAGTTTCCCTCGGGCGCGGTCCCTCTCCTGCACGAGGTCCGGTTTCCCATGTAGAAATCCGCTGTACTCCGGGTCCTCGCCGTTCTTCATCTTCGCCAACTGCTCCGCGCTCGCCGCCATGCCCAGGTCGTGACAGTAGGCTGCCAGCAGCAGCATCCGGCAATCTTCCGGCTCCAGTTCGTTCAGCGACGGCTGCAGGAGCCAGTCCATCCACCAGACGATGTTGAGAATATGCCGTTCATCGTGCAGCGTGAAGAGCCGCATGTCATTGCAGACCGTCGCAAGGAGGCTTTTCGCGCGTTTGGCAGCGGCGTCGACTTGTGCGCGCAGAGCGCTCTCGGCTTCTAGACGCTCGTATAGCTTCGATTGCTTAAGATCTTTGAGGCTGGCGGGTTGAAGCAGGGTAGGCGGCATGGCGGCGTCTGAGTGGTCTGCGGTTCCACCATGATACTTCGCCTAACGCCGTACTTACCTGACGGCGACGGGGTCGCCTACCGCCCGTGCGCCGGGCCACGGAAGACCGCGTTCAGGAACAACACGTTCAACCCGTCCAGATACGCCCGGTAATTAGGATCGTAGGCGAAGCCGATGACGTGACCGGCGCCGTGGCGCTCCACCATTAACAGCGGCTTGTATGCCACCTGCTTCCGGTTCTCCTCCCACATATAGCCGCTCGCGAGTAACTGGTCCGCGCCCACGAAGTACGCCGCGTTCACGCCGCGGTCCAGGCGGACGGGCGTGTAAATGGTCCGGCCCTGCACCAGCGCGTTGACGGTTGGCGGCACGCCGGCGGTGATCCAGTGATCGGGGTCGGTCTTCGCCACGCCCAGGATGCCTTGCACAGCGTCGGCCGAGTCCCGCTCCGGACGAATGGCTTCCAGGTATGCCGCCTCGTCCTTCAACACTTTGCCCGGCACGCGGCCGTTTTCCGGCTTTGCCGCTTCCACCTTTTTCTCCATAGCCAACGACTCCGGCGCCGTCGATAGCAGGCCGGCGTTTGCGCCGGCCAGGAAACCCACCGCGTCTTCGATGCCGATGAGCGTTCCGCCCTTTTGCACCCAGGTGCGCAGCCGCGCCGTGGCGGGCCCCAGCACGTCGCCGTAGCCGCCTGCCGGCAGGATGATCACATCGAACATGTCCAGGTCCGTAGATGCCAGCGTGGCCGTGCGAATCACGCTGGTGGGATAACCGAACTGCCGCTCAATGACAAACCGCGCCGCGCCCGCGCTGTAGGAAGACACGGGCCGGTCCCAGGCGATGGCGATGCGCGGTTTCTTGATCAGCTTTACGTTGCCGCTGCCAAAGTTGACGCCGCTTTCCACCCAGCCCGAGTTGACCGGCGTGACTTCGGCCTCACCGGCCAGGCGGCCCACGGTCTCATGCAGGGCCGCGAAATTCTCTTTCACCAGCAGGATCAGGGTGCCGCGCGGATAGGTCCGCCCGTCCTGCACAAACTCCTTGTCCGTGCTTCGAACCTTCAGATCGGCGCGGAGCGCCGCGCCCAGGAACTTCGCCGCCGCGCGCCCGCGCCACGGCACCAGATAGGCCACGGCCGCCTGGGCGATGGCCGGCTCCCTGGGGGCCGGCGGTACATATGGCTCCAGCCGGGTGCTGACCGGAGCGCTCACGGCCACCGCCTCCACGTTATGCATCAGCGGCAGGCTCCAGGCTGTAACATCGTAGATCTCGTCGCCGAGTTTCTTGGAGCGCCGGCGCTCCTGCTCCTTCAGAAATTCGGGCTCCATGGAGACATCCTTGTCCAGCAGCACGCGGATCAAGCGCTTCAACGGTTGCGCCGTCGACACTACATAACTGCCGTCCGGGAATCCGTTCACCGACGCGGGCGCGCGCTGCACCTCGACGCCTTGCTCCACTAACAATCCGGCCAGCCGGTCCACCGCCGCCACGTCGCCGCGGCGAGGCAGAATGTAGCCCTTTACCGATTCGTTCCTGCCTTCCTCGATCGCCGTTCTGGAGTAGTTCCAGAAATTGACGAGTAACTGCTCGCGGTAATTCGCGGCCGCCTCGCAGGTGGCAATCTGCGTCGTGAAGTGCTTCCGGACGGAGTCCTTGAAGGTATAGACCGTCCCATCCGTGCGGCGGTAGGCCAGGCCGCGTACGCTGGAGTTTTCGTAAGTCATGGCGATGCCGCCGTAGTAAGCCGGCCAACTGGCGCCGTAACCGGGATAGAAGGCGTCGAAGATCTCGCGCGTGAAGTATGGATAGCCGAGCTGATCGAAATACTTCGCGTTGTTCTTGCCGAACCAGTCGAGCGAAGTCTTTTGTTCCTTCGTCAGGTGCGGGTTAAACGGAATCGCTTCGGGCGCGAAGTAGTAACTCGATTCGGAACCCATCTCATGCAGGTCGACGACGACGGGCGGCAACCACTCGAGAAACATCTTGATGCGGGCCTTCGTCTCCGGCTGCGTGGCCGCGAACCAGTCGCGATTCATGTCGAACAGATAGTGGTTCACGCGCCCGCCCGGCCAGGGTTCGTTGCGTTCGGCTGCGACGGGGGTGGCGTCCGGCTCCAGGCCCACGCTCTGTTCGTAGGAGTGCACGAAGCGCATGCGGCCGTCGGGATTCTGCAGCGGGTCGATGATGACCACCGTGTTCTTGAGAATGGCGTCCACGGCCGGCTGATTGCGCGCGGCGAGCAGGTGGTAGGCGGCCAGCAGGGCCGAATCCGGTCCGCTGACTTCGTTGCCATGGACGGCGTGTCCGAGCCAGACGACGGCGGGGGTGGAGGCGATCAGCTTTCGTGCCTCGGCGTCCGTGGTCTTGCGCGCATCGTTCAGCTTCCTCATCGCCGACTGAATCTCGGGCAGGCGGCGGAGGTTCGCCTCATTGGCGATTACGACATAGATCAGCCGCCGGCCCTCCCAGCTCTTGCCGTACTCCACGACCTTGACGCGCGCCGGAGCGAAGGCCGCCAACGCCTCGAAGTAGCGCCCCATCTCGCCGTGGGTGGCCAGTTTCGTGCCCGGCTCATAGCCCAGCACTTTCTGAAACGTGGGAACCGCAGGGTCATACACCGCGCCGGGCCAGAACTCAAACGCGGGCTGTGCGGGTAACACGGCGGCGCAAGCGAGCAAAAACAGGGTACGCATCCTTTCAGAGTAATCGACCGGTCCGCTATCCTGATTGGGTGCTTCGAAGATTCCTGTTCTTGACCGCCGCGCTCGCCGCCCTGGCCGCGCCGCCCAAAACCGCCCTGGATGAGTACGTCGCCAAACCGGATCCGGCCTACGCCTGGAAGCTGGCGCATACGGTGAAGGCAACCAACTCCACCGGCTACATTCTGGAGATGACGTCGCAGACCTGGGGCGAGGGCAAACAGGTGGACCGGACCAAGTGGGTCCACTGGGTGACGGTCGTGAAGCCCAAGGAGGTGAAGTCGTCCACCGGTATGCTCTTTATCACCGGCGGCGCGAACGACGGGCGTCCGCGAACGGCCATCGAAGGCACGCTGGCCGTGATCGCCGAAGCAACCGGCTCGGTGGTGAGCGAGATACGGATGGTTCCCAATCAACCGCTGGTTTTCGGAGACGATCCGCAGCCGGGCCGCAAGCGCAGCGAAGACGCCATCATCGCGTATACCTGGCGCAAGTATCTGCAAACCGGCGACTCCTCCTGGCCGCTCCGCCTGCCCATGACCAAGGCCGCCGTGCGCGCCATGGATACCGTGACGGCATTCCTGAAATCGCCCGAGGGAGGCAACGTGAATGTCGACTCCTTTGTCGTCGCCGGCGGATCGAAACGCGGTTGGACGGCGTGGACCACCGCCGCAGTCGACCCGCGCGTGAAGGCCGTTTCGCCCATCGTCATCGACCTGCTGAACGTCATCCCCAGCTTCGTCCACCACTACCGGGCCTACGGTTTTTGGGCCCCGGCTGTGGGCGACTATTTCGCCGAAGGGCTGATGGACGAGATGAACAACCCCAAGTATCTGGAGCTGATGAAGCTGGTGGAGCCGTATCACTACCGGGACCGGCTGACGATGCCCAAATACATCCTGAACGCGGCCGGCGATCAGTTCTTCCTGCCCGATTCGTGGAAGTTTTACTGGAAGGATCTGAAAGGCGAGAAGCATCTTCGCTACGTGCCAAACACGGATCACTCGATGCGCAACTCCGACGCGTATGAGACGTTGATCGCCTTCTATGAGGGTGTTCTGCGCGGCGTTCCGCGGCCCGGCTACAAGTGGAACGTCAAGAAGGACGGGACCATCGAAGTCTCGACTACGGGCAAACCGTCGAGCGTGAAACTCTGGCAGGCCACCAACCCCGACGCCCGGGATTTTCGCATGGAGACGCTGGGCCCCAAGTACACGTCCACGGACCTGACGCCGGGTAAAAACGGTAAGTACACCGGCAAGCCCGCCGCGCCCGCCAAGGGCTACACCGCCTATTTCGTGGAGCTGACTTTTCCGAGCGGCGGCAAGTTTCCGTATAAGTTCACGACGGGCGTGGTTGTAACCCCCGATACGTATCCCCATCTGGCGCCCGTGAAAGGTCAAACTAAGATCGGCCCGCGCCCTGTCAGGAAATAGCATCCATGAATCTGACTGCATACAAGCTGTTTCGCATTGCCGCCTCCGCTCTGATCCTCCTTGCTGTCATTCATCTGATGGGGCACTTGTCGTCCTTGAACGCCAAGCCGAACAACGGCACGGAGTACACGATGAAGGAGTTGATGGACAACTACAAGATGAACGTGGGCGGCAGCATGCGCTCCCAAACGCAACTGATGAATGGATTCAGCCTGGCGTTTTCGGCGATGGCGATGGCGATGGGCGCGCTGGGCCTGGTTGTGCCGGTGCAGCGCAGGACGGCCATCGTCTACGCCGCCTCCCTGGCGGTACTGACCGCTATTTCCCTCCAATACTGGTTCATCGCGCCGACGTCGTTTCTGGCCGTGGCGGCGCTGCTGTTCGCGGGTGCGGCGTACTTCGAAAAGTAGTTACTGCACCGGCAGTTCGGCGGCCGTACTTCCGCCCAGGCCGGCGTAGGAGTCCTTGACCTTTGTGACCTTTGAGCCCATGAAGGTTACGAAGGTGATCTTGCCGGGCGCGCGACCGTAGACCCACTCCTCGAGTTCGTCCCCGTCGACGACGCGCCGTTCCTTCCGGTTCGGATTGCCCGCCGCCAGTTTCACCTGCTCACGGTCCATGCCTTCGATGATGCGCTTCTGTTCGATGGCCTTCCGGATCGGCTCCGGCAGCTTTTCCATGTAGTTTTCGGTCACGGACTTCATTTCGAAGTCCATAATCGGCGCGAGCATCTTCTTGAACTCCGCCACATCCAGGAACTCGATGTTCTTAGGGAACTTAATTACCAGGTTCGTTCCTGCCTTGGCCACCATGTCCCCGCCGGAGATCGGCGTCGTGCGATTGCCCATGCCGACTTCCACGCGTTCGTACCACTTCGGGCCGGTCTTCAGACCGTGGTTGAGCTCAAACTCCACCGAGTCGTCTTCGATCTTGACCTTGGTGATCTGCACCAGTTCGCCCTGGCGCGCGGCCGGGCCGTGTTCGGTGGCCGCCTTCTCCCAGACTTCCTTGTCCCACTTGCCGGAGGGCTCCACGGGCAGCGGCTTCTTCGACCGCGGAATCATCACCTTCGCCTTGGCGAACTCGGCGGTCATGCCGCGCAGGAACGCGATGCGCTCGTCGGCCGTCGGCTTTTTCTCCTTGGCCAGGACCAGCGCCGGAACCATTCCAATCAAGAAGCGCCGCTTCATTCCGCCGGTTCCTCCTCGTGTGGCATGAGCTTCAACTGTTGCCGGCGAAGCGGAGTTCGACGAAGCGCGAAGAATAGCGCCGGCACCACCAGCAGCGTCAGTACGCTCGCCTCGGGGCCGTAGGCGCCACCGCTCCAAAGGTCGCTCGCGCGCCACTCCAGTTGGTAGCCCGTCATCCCCATTGTAAAGCCGCTGAGATTGACCCCGAATAGCGGCAATGTAACATTCCAACCCCAGTGAATGCCCGTAGCTAACCAAAGGTCGCCGCTGCGAATCACCGCGTAGCCGAGGACGACGCCCCAAAGGAACGTATTGAACACGGCGAGTTTCGACGAGTTCAGGTTTCCCCCGTGGGCCGCCGCGAATAGCACCGAAAACGGCAGCAGCACGGCATAGGTTCCGTATCGCCCGGCCAGAAGTTGGAACGGATAACCGCGGAACACCAGCTCCTCGCCGAGCGCCGCGAACAGCAGGATCACTGGCACCAAAATCAAGGCACCGATCGAAAACGGAAAGTCCGGAGCGGGCGCGAAATGGGCCTTACCGGTGAGCAGCGGGAATCCGGTGACGAAAACCCCGGCAGCGATTCCCAGTCCGGCGCCGGTGGCCGCATGACGCGCCGCCCAGCCATGGCCCGCCAGCCCGATATCGGCCAGAGACCCCCGGTCGTAGATTCGCAGCGCCAGCACCGTGGCCACCGCGCCTCCGGCGAAGATGCCGATTCCGGCGGCAATCAACGGCCCCAGCAATTGCAGGACGGCGTAGGCAACGCCTTGCAACAGAAACGAGAGGACCAGGAACACGACCACGCGCACGCCTATCGTCAAGTGCGTGGGCGTGCCGTCGCTCATTTCACCAGCTTGACCTTCAAACCTGCCGGCGCAACCTTCACATCCAGCACGGTCGCTCCTTCTTTCGCGATCAACTCGGCCACGCGCGTTTTGGCGCCGGGTTCCACCAAGAAGAAGACACAGCCGCCGCCGCCGGCGCCGCAGACCTTCGCGCCCACCGAGCCCGCGCGGCGGGTGGCGGCCACCAGGTGATCGATCAGTTCCGTGGTAATTCCCGGTGCATTCTTCTTCCGAAAGCTCCACTCCTCGCGCAGCAGCCGGGCCGTCTCGTTCCAGTCGCTGCGCTCCAGCGCGCCGCGCATGGCATGGGCGATGGCGGCGATCTGGTCGAAGTTGCGGTGGACCTTCTTGTCCCCGTCAATGTGCAGTTTCGTGACTTCCCAATTGTTGATGCCGGAGTTGCGCGGCACGCCGGTGTAGGCAAGCACCGTGCGGGACTCCAGGTCCGGCGCCTCCACGGGAATCGCAACCCTCCGGATACCGTCCGCGCGCAGTTCGATGGCGCTGATCCCGCCGTACATCGCCGGATAGTAGTCCTGGCAGCCCGTGGGCACGCGAAGAATCTGCGCCTCGATATTCTGCGCCAGCTCCCGGACCCGCTCGATTGGGTACCCGGTGTTCAGCCACTTGTTGAACGCTCCGCAAATAGTGATGAGCAGCGACGAGGAGCCCGAAATTCCCGCTCCGGCCGGCGCTTCCGAGTGCGAATCCAGCTCCAGGCCGGTTTCCGGCGCGAAAAAACGCACGGCGTAGGCCAGCAGCGGCAGTTTGTACTTCTTCGCGCTTCGCAGTTCTTCCAGCGACGCGAACGACTCTTCGGCGGCCAAATCGCGGGAACGCAGGATGATCGCGCCATCGTTGCGAGGGGTGATGGAACACGACGTATACCGGTTGACCGCGAAATTCACAGTCACCGCGTTGTTGTGGTGCAGGTACAGGGGCCAGATGTCCAGTGTGCCGCCCGCCAAATCGACGCGGCAGGGCGATTGCGAAGTGATGCGCATGAATCCTCAGTGTACCGGAAACTTCCAAATTCGAAGCGCGTTCTCACCCAGAATCAGCCGCCGGTCGGCCTCGGAATAGAAGGAACAGATCCTGTCGACGAACTCGAGCTCTTTGTCCATCGGCAGCTCCCAGCGCGGGCGGGGATAGCCGGTTCCCCAAACGATCTGCCGTCCGCCAAACTCCTCGTAGATCGCCTTATAAAACGGCAGCGTATCCTCAAAGGGCCAGCGCTTCGACTCGGTCATTTCGTACGGCTCCGAGTTCGAAATCCACACCTGTTTGAACCGTTTCAAGCGGAACATCTTCTTGAACTCCGGCCAGGGATCGGCCAGCTTTAAGTCCGGTTTGCCGGCGTGATCGACAACCACCTTCACGCCCGGAAACCGGCCGCACATATCCTCGAGCATCGGCATTTGGTGCGGCAGGATGTAGAAGTTGAACACGGTGCCGAGCCGCTCGGCCTCTTTCCACAGCGGGTAGTGCTCCGGCGAGTTGAGCCAGGTCTCCTTGGGATGATAGATCGGGCTGAAGCGCATGCCCTGGAACCCGTGCTCCTTCACCCAATATCGGAGGCGTTCGTGGACCTTGGGATCCTTCGGATTCACCAGGCCGTGCGCCACGAACAGGTCCGGGTACTTGTGCAGCGAATGGCTGATGTAGGAGTTGTCCCAACCGAAATAGCGTGGATTAATCAGCACGGCGTACTTGAGACCGAAGTCCTTCATCTGCTGGACCTGGTTTTCGATAGGCGCCTGGATGGGAACTCGCTTGAAATCCGGTCGCTCCGGGTGCGCGAACGGAAACTTTGGGTCATCCGTCCAGACCTCCAGATGGGTATCTATGATCAAGCGCCCCGGCGCCAGGGCGGCGGCCAATAAGCTTCGTCTCGTCATACCCCGATCACAGTAACATTTCCCCTGGGCCAGCGTGATAGCGTCCCCGGAACTTTGAAAAAGGGGACGAATACGACCACACGCTCCACCGGAGCCGTCATTCCCGGCGCTCTCCTCGGAGAAAGCCAAGACCAGCGCGACGCCGAATAACAAACTGGTCAACGAGCTTCCGCTGGTGGCCGGCGGCGCGATGCGAAGTCCGTTCGACCCGGCGGCCATTACGCCGGAAGCCAAGGCGATGGGTGGCGCCCAGGCGACCGGACCATCCAGCCACTCTCGTTCTTCCCGCCGCCGCCGGCCAACTTGATCGGCAATATGACGTGCCTGAATCCCAGATTCCGCGACAACGAACGACTCCGCCTGGACTTCCGTGCCGAAATGTTTAACGCGTTCAACCGCACGCGGTGCGGCCTCGGGAGCTTGAGCCTGCGGACGCAGAATTTCGGCGTCCTGGGGATGACGGCCAGCGATCAAGCCAATTCCCCGCGCCAGAGGCAGCTTCTACTGGTAAGGCGCGGCCGGGAAGTGTTACTCTCCGGTCATGCTCCTGCTCTGGCGTCTATTGGCGGTTCCACTTTGGGCCGCCGAGAGTCTGCCCGGCGAGCTTTGGGTGGAGCGGGAGATCGCTTCGGGACAGGTCCATGAGTGGGTGCTGGCTGCGGGAACGGACTACGTCGAGATGGAAACGGACGCACGCGGAACCCGCCTGCATCTCGACGGCCTGGCCGATCTGACGGACGCCCCCATGCGGCCCGTACGGCTGTGTTGGATACAGCGCCCTGGCGGTATTCAATCGATTCGTGTTCGCAGCGCGGAGACTGCGGAAAGCCGCCGGTATGCGCTGCGGCTGTCGCGAAGGTCCGTGAAGGAAGGCGACTCGCATCGCGAGGAGGGCTGCCGGAACCATGCGGCTGTTCGCGGAGCGCGGACTATGGCCGCGAAGCTCGCCCTGCTCACTGCCGCCAGGGACGCTTTCGAAAAAGCGGGCGACACGCGCGGCGTCGCCGAAGTACTGACCCCAATGGGCGCGCTTTTTTGGGAGCTGGGCCGGCCGGCGGACTCCCTGGCCGCTCACGAACGGGCCGTGACGGCTTGGGAGACCATGGGGAATCGCGGGCGGCAAGCCGAGGCGATGGCCAAGCTCGGCACCGGATATTACCTCTCGCCGGGAAGGCACGCCGAAGGGGCGGCTCTGTTGAAACGCGCGCTGGAGCTGGCGCGCGCGGCGGCGGACACTTTCGCCGAAGGGTTGGTGGCGGAGTCCTTGATTAACAATTCGGCAACTACGGGGGCGATAGCGGAACCGCAAGAACTGGCGCGGCGCACCATCGGGCTCGCCGAGCGCGCCGGGGACCGCGCCAGCCAGGCGGGGCTTTGGAACGGTCTGGCCCGAATCGAATTCAACACCTTCTTACAAGCAGCGGTGGAATCGGACAAAAAGGCACTGGCGCTCCGCCGCCGGTTAGGCGATGAGGCGGCGATCGCTCAGTCGCTGAACAACCTCGCCTCCGGTCTCGGCGCATTGGGCGAGGCCGAAGCCGCCCGAGCCATGCTCCAGGAGGCGTTGGAGATCCGGCGGCGGGTGGCGCCGCCCAACTCCGTCGCCAACACGCTTCATAACCTCGGTGTCGATTTCATGAATACCGCCGAGTTCGACCGCGGTATCGCCCTGTTCGAAGAAGCGCTCGCGCTCTGGCGCCAAACAGGGTACAAGCTCGGAGAGGCGCACACTACGACCGAGCTTGGCACCGCCTATTTCCGGCGTGGAACGTACGATCGCGCGGAGCGGAATTTCGGGAGGGCGTTGGAACTCCATCGTGGATTGAACAACCGGCGCTCGCAGGCCAATACGCTCGCACAACTGAGCGGTCTGGCGCACGCCCGCGGCGATTTCGCGGAGGCGGCCCGGCTCGCGGCCGAAGCGGTGTTAATCGCCAGGCCGGGCGGGTTCCACCTGGAGAAGAGCCGCGCGCTTCATTGGCTGGCTCAGGCGTACCTGGGGATGGGAAGGGTCGACGATGCGCTCAAGGAGTTGCCGGAGGCGAAGCAGGCCGCTAGCGGCGTCAACCGGCACGACCTGGCTTCCGTGCTCGCAACCTATGGAATCGCCCTCCGGCGGGCGGGCCGGCCACGGGACTCGATCGCGCCATTCGCGGAAGCAGTGTCGATTTTCGATGAACTGGGCGACGCCGCGGCCGCCGGTGGCGCGCAAAGCGGAATGTCGCTTTCGTGGCTCGCGGCGGGGGAAATGGAGCAGGCCGTCGCCGCATCGGAAAATGCCGTGGCAAGCCTGGAGGACGTACGGTCCCGATTGTCCGCCGGCAACGCGCGGGCCGAGTTTCTCGCTCGCAGGCAAGGCGTCTTTCAAGCCGCGGTGGCCATCCGCGTTCGCGCCGGTGACACGGCCGGAGCGCTGACCATGAGCGAGAAGGGCCGGGCCCGGACCATGACCGACCTGCTGCTGGCGCGTCCCTCGACTTCACCCGCGGCCGCAAGCGCGGACGAGAAGAGGCTGCGAACCTCCATATCGGCCAAGTCTGCGGCGCTCGCGCGGTTGCGGCTGCGCCGCGCGCCGGCGGCGGAGATTGACGCACTGCAACGGCAGGTAACCAGGCTTCACGACGAATACAGCTCGTTGCTCGAAATTCTGGCGCGCAGCCAACCCGGGCTGATGCAGGCCGCGCGGACGCCGGAGGCGAAGGAAATCCAGAACGCGCTGGCGGACGGCGAGGCGGTGCTCGAGTTTTCGTTGGGCGGCGACGGCGCATTTTTGCTGATCGCGCGCCGCAATGCGGTGGAGGCCGTCTCACTCGGCCCGGTGGCTGCGATCGACGCGGCCGTTAGCGAAGTCCGGGCGGCGCTCCATCCCGGCGGTAACGCGGCGGCTCCACTGGCAAAGCTCGACCGCCTGCTTTTAGGCGGGGCCAACCTGAAAGGAGTGCGCCGGCTTCACGTGGTCCCGGATGCGGGTCTGCACTTCGTTCCGTTTGGAGCGCTGCCGTCGCTCGACGGCCGTCCAGTCACCGTAGTGCCTTCCGGAGCGTTTCTCACCGCCCCTGGCGGCGGCGAACGCCGGCGCGGATCCGTCGCCATTTTCGCCGATCCCGTCTATGAGACGGGCGACGCGCGGCTGCGGGCCGCCGCCTCCACAACACGCGGTGCCGCGGAGCCGCTCCGGTTCGCGCGGCTCCGTTTCTCAGCCAAGGAAGCCGAGAGCATCGCCCAGCTCACACCGCGCAAAACCATCGCGGACGGTTTTGCCGCTTCCCGCGAGGCCGTATTGCGCGCGCCGCTTGAGCGGGCCGCGGTGATCCACTTCGCCGCGCACGCAACGGTGGATCCGGTCCAACCCTCGCAATCGGCGATCGTGCTCTCGCTCTATGACCGGCAGGGCCGGCCGGTCGACGGCTTCTTGCGAATGTACGATGTGGCCACGCTGCGCCTGCAGTCTCCCCTGGTTGTGCTGAGCGCCTGCGAAACGGCCGTTGGACGCACGCTGGCCGGCGAGGGCCCGCTGACATTGGCGCGGGAGTTCCTGGCGGCCGGAGCGTCTGGTGTGGTCGCCTCCTTGTGGCCCGTGGATGACGCGGCCACGGCCGCGTTCATGGCGGCGTTCTACGAAGCGCTGCTGAAACGCGGCCAGCCGGCCGCTCAGGCTCTACGAACCGCCCAGCGTCAGGTGCGGACCCAACGGCGCTGGGCGGCGCCTTACTACTGGGCGGGTTTCATTTACACGGGGCGCTGATCCGCGCTCCCCGCCGCAGAAACCGCAGGGCGCCTAATCCAAGAGCGCCGAGGGCAATGCTGGATGGTTCCGGAACGGCCGAAGCCGACGGGCCGATTGTGACAAACGACGGCGAGAAATTACCTGCGAATTGGCGCGTAAGTCCATCCTGGGAAAACGCCTTTGGTACGAAGGGTGTAGCCATCTCGGTCAGGGAGTTCACCATTGCCGCCCTGAATCAGCATCACGGAATTCAGGCAATAGAGCGATTCGGCTGGGAGCGGACAGGCATTCATGACTTCGACGGCGACGGTAAAGACATTGAGTTCACCCTTGGGCAGACAACCGCCCTGGTTCTCTTTCAGGCAACACTCCCGTCTCCTCGCCAGCGCTACCTACTTCAACCGGGTTTCACCACATTCCAAGCTATAGGTTGCGCCACGTGTCACCGCCCCCGCACATACATAAAATCAAATGTCTTTTCCGAGCCAAACCCATTCAACCGGCCCGGCAGTCTCACACCCACATACACTACCAATGTGATCCGCGCCCCCTTGGTGCTGCAACGAGATTCGAAGGGCTACTACATTGAAGCCTTCACCGACTTTCAGCGACACGTAATGTGCGATAGCAATCAGCGACGCCTCTGCAATGAGGAACTGAAACAAGACAATGTCCCACTCGATCAATTCATGACCGCACGACTTTGGGATCTCGCTACTTCGGCGCCCTACTGCCACCGCGGCGACTGCGGCACACTTACAGAGGCCATACAGGCACACGGAGGGGAAGCAACCGCCTCTGCACAACGGTTCGGGGAACTAGATTCACAAGAGAAACGCAATCTGATTGCTTTTCTATTGACGCTAGGCAGTGCACAAGAGTAGTTTCACATTGCCTGTTCGGGCTTATCATGCCCGCTGAAGAGGCGTCGGAAGCGTCACTCGTTTACGCTCGGTGGCGGTGGGCGAAGCAGTTACACGAAGCACCTCGACACTCGCAAGAACTGACCGACTTCTGCTCCAGATAGAGTTGCCCAGACCAGAAAGAGTCTCTGCCACGTGGCATGGAACTGGAGTGTAGGACATCCGTTGCCGGAAGGGTCCATACGCTGCAAAAGCCACGTGGCACGGAGCCAAATCTCTGCGCCTGCCGGGCGTGGCGGACCGGGCCCGGTGGGTCACTTTTGGCGAGCACAGGTGGGTCAGTTCTCGCGAGTGCCGAGGTGCCGAGGTGAAGCAGCTACCCGTGTCGGACCAAAGTAGAAAGTTCCTATTGCCGCCAAAGTAGAAAGTTCCGGTTGATGGACAGGCCAACGAAGCTGACGGCCTATTTTGCAAGTGCCAGGATTTCAAAACGTGCCGCTATTCATCCGAGGTTTCGGTGGGGAATAGTCGTTTCTGAAGATCGAACGAACCAAGGACTACGTGTCAATCAACGGAGACAAGGGGGGAAACCAGTCAAATGCGACGAATCTTGGGACTTGCCGCTTTTTTCGCCATCAGGCCCGCGCTCGCCTGGCCGGCGCTGGATTCATTCATCGAGCATTCTGATTTGATCGTCGTCGGACGCATCACTGGCGTCGCCTGTTCACAGGGACAATGGCCCGCATGGGTCCCTATCCTGGGCTCCAAAAGGATGTCCGAGGTCCGAGGAGTTATTGGCGTGAGCCGCACCCTCAAGGGCAACTCTGGGAAAGAGGGACACCTCCGATATCGCTGGATTTGCAGAAGTTGTGAGGTTTCCCGTTGTGGAGAACTGGCGAAGTGGATGAATGAGCTAGGCGATGGGATCTGGTATCTCGAACGAACGCGAACCGGAGAGGTGACGTCGCTCGAATCAATGAGCGATCCTGGCTTCCGGGCAATGTCGCAGTTGGCTAAGACGCAAAGGCTTTTGAAGGTCTTCTTGGAATCTCGGGCCAAGCCGGCCCCAGAATAGCCAAGATGGCGGCATCGGGTGCAGTCGCCTGGACTTCGCCGAACCTTGAGCCAGAACGGGCAGACGGCGGCATACGGCGCGTGCCGTTTGCCTACAACAACGATGGGCTACTACGGGGAGGCTACGCCAGTGACGATAACGAGACGCTTTATACGCCCTCGGGTAAGGTGTGGAGAACGTCGTTCCCGCATGCGCCGATTTGCCAAGAAATCCTCCACGTTCATGTCGAACCCGCCGGATCGGATCTTCGTTGTTTTTCACAGAGACCCAGCGCCGTCTGGTACACCGAGTTGGCGTTGGGCAAATCGTCAAAGGTGAGCGGTCTTTGCGGATTGCTCTGGCCCCACTGCCATTCCCCCACGTAGGGACCACCAAAGGCTACGGCTCCCTTCCCATCCCGGCGAGCGTGTTTGTCAAGCATCGAGCAGCCCTCGAGATGAACGCTTACGCATGATTTGCCGAACAGCCCGATCCGAAGAACGATGGCGCGCCTATTCGTCAGTGCATAGTATGTACGGCCCTTTCGCCAACGATTGTAGAGGAACCGGCCCCAAATAAAGTATTGCCCGGCCAGGACGAACGGGATTCCCCAGATGAGCCCCAGCCAACTGAAGGGGCGATCGGGACGCGTAGACAAGAAATCGGCCAATCCCGAGGCCCCGAGTAGCCAAAAGATCGAAAAGCCGCCCCACAACAATGAGAACGGGATTGCGAGCCAATCCTCGCGATGGAAGAGGATCGAAGTATCCGGACGCCCGGCCCACTCGACGCGTTCGCCGTCCTGCAATTCGCCGGAGAAATCCGCCGCGGATACGCTGTCGTCGTTCGATTGCCGCATTGACGCTCCGCAATCATAGTCTCATACCGACGGCGGTGAATCGACGATGTCGAAACGGCCTCGGCACTTCGCAAATCAGCCATCGCAGGCAGATCCGGCCCGTGGTTCGATCGAGGGGTACGCCAGGGAACCGAACGAAGTACTAAGACTTCGGCGATAGGTATCAGGAATGCCAAGGCGGCGCCGGTCATTCCACGCGGACAGGGCTCGAGTGAACGAGGTGGACCGATGCTTCCGGCCGAACCCTGCCGCTACACCTCTTCAGTGACGCCGCGGCGGAGGTACTCGTCGTCTTTTCGAATCCAGTCGTAGCGGGGTGGCGAGAAGATGTCGAGGTCGAGTGTGTCTTCCAGCGCCACCGCCCGGTGCGGGACATTGGACGGGATGTGCAGCACTTCGCCCTTCCGGACGGTTACCGTGCGCCCCTCCAGCTCGAACTGCAGGGCGCCTTCCAGGATGTAGGTGATTTGCTCGGCTTCGTGGGAGTGCTCCGGCACCACACCACCCTTCTTGAAAAACACCTGCGCCACCATGGCCTTTTCGCCGGTGATCATTTTGCGCGAGACCACATCGCTCATGTGTTCCAGCGGTACGTCGTCCCAGGATTGATAGGTATGAGTCACCTGAACATCATATAAAGCCGGCCGTCAGGGAGTCTTGCCCACCGGAATCGTAGCGGCGACCGTCCCGGGTTTGGCGGTCTCCGAGACTTCGATCCTGTCCGGATGCAGACGGATCCGGCGCGACTGATCGGCGCCCTTGAACAGGGCCGATGTCCGCACTTGCGTGGGGCGGCTGGCGCCCAACTCAATCTGAGCGATGTTGTCGGTGTGGTTGTGGCCGCACAGAATCATCGCAACGTTCTTCGCATCGCCCACGGCCGTTCGCAAGGCGGCGCTGAACGGCGTGGCGCCGATGGGAATGTGCAGCGCAAGAATGAAGGTATCGCGCGGATGCCGCTTCAGTTGGCGAGAGAGCCACTCCATTTGTCCTCTCAAGTACTCCGGCGAACCAGGCGGAATGGCCTGGCCGTTATCCAGGACTGCGATCCGGTAGCGGGTGCGCCCGGCCTTCTTCGAAACCGTGTAGTAGGTCCCTTTGCGGAGCGCGGGCACCATGCGTTTCCATGCCGAGCGCGTTTGATCGCCGACACTCTGATCTCCGGCGGGTTTCGACGGGTCCTTCGGGTTGCGGCGGTAGCATTCGACATCGTGATTTCCCATGACATGGTGGATGGGAACGGGCAGCGGCTTCACGGCTTGCAGGTAGTATTCGAACTGTCCATACACCGGCTTGGCGGGATCCTGCGTCTCAAAGCACCAGGCGTCGACCATGTCGCCGGTGTGAACGATGAACGCCGCCGAACCGGGCCGGAAACCGGCGACGAACTTGTTCAACTCGCCGATGGAATGCTCATACATCTTTCGCTGGGCCCAGATTTCGGGATGAATCCCGTCCCGCTTGATGATGTGGGTGTCGGTGATGTGCAGAAAGTCGACCGCGGCAAGGGCAAGTAAAAAGAGGTGCATGAATCCTTTATCATAGAGCCACAATGCGCTTCTTGTGGATCTTTTCCCTTTGCGCCGCCGCGCAGAATACGGCCACGATTTCCGGGACCGTTACCGACGCGGGGGGCGCCGTCGTTCCCGGAGTTCGCGTATCGGTCTTGCAAGCCGATACGGGGTTTTCCCGCGAAGCCGTGTCAGACGGAGGTGGTGGATTCCTGTTCGTGCAGTTGCCGGTCGGCACGTTCACGCTGCGCGCGACGGCGAACGGTTTCAAGGAGTACACGCAGTCGGGAATTCCGCTGCAGGTGAGCGACAACCGGCGGGTGGACGTGGCGCTGCAGATCGGACAGGTGACCGAGCGCATTGAGGTGCAGGCCCAGGCGGCGCAAGTGGAGACGCGCACGGGCACGATCAGCGAAGTGATCGACCAGCGGCGCATCGCGGACCTGCCGTTGAACGGCCGCAATCCAGTGCAGTTGCAGTTGCTGGTGGCGGGCGTGGGACGCCGCGGCGGACGCGACCAGCAGCAGAACGAAACCGTCTCGATCAACGGCTCGGCGTTCCGAGGCAACAACTACGCTTTGGACGGCGGCGATAATCAGGATCCGTTCTTCAATACGCCGGCGCCGTTTCCGAACCCGGACGCGCTGCAGGAGTTTTCGATCGAGACCAACGGATACGGTGCGGAAAAAGGCCGCAACGCCGGCGCGTTCGTCAGCGCGGTGACCAAGAGCGGCACGAACCAGTATCACGGCTCGGCGTTCGAGTACCTGCGGAACGAGAAATTGAACGCGCGCGACTTTTTCGCCAACGGCGTGCCGCCGTTCAAACGGCATCAATACGGCGGCACCATGGGCGGCCCCATCCGGCGGGACAAGCTGTTCTTTTTCGGGTCGTACCAGGGCACCGGCGAACGGAGCGCCCCTTCAGTGACGACTACGCTGGTCCCGAGTCCGGCTATGCGCCGCGGCGATTTTTCGAGTTTGCTGCCGCGAGTGGTCCGCGACCCGAACGGCGGGAATTTTCCTGGCAACGTGATCCCGGCCAGCCGCGTGTACGCACCATCCACGAAGTTTCTCGACACGTTCATTCCGTTGCCGAACCGGCCCGACGGGCTGCTGAGTTTTGCCAGTAACCAGAGCATCGACGACGAACAGCTTGTGGGGAAAGTGGATCACCAGTGGAACGCCGCGCACCGGCTGAGCTACCGGCTGCTGTACAACTGGAACGATACGAAGCAAGCGGTGGGAACCATCCCCAATTTATTGGCCAGCATCGTCTATCGCAATTTCAACGGCACGATGAACGATACGTGGATCGTGAGCCCGAACGTGGTCAACACGATCACATTCTCCGCCCAAAACATCCGCCGGCAACAAGCGGCGATTACGCCGGGCAACGTGGGGTGGAAGGATTTCGGCTCCGGTATCGTTCGCGCCCACGTGGAAGACACAGTGGCGGCCACCGACACAAACGTGGTTGGATACTTCAACGCCTTTACACGGCACCCGCTGTTTCAGGAGCGGCATTTTTATCACTTCCGGGAGGACCTGAGCTGGACGCGCGGCAGCCACCTGATCCGGATGGGAGGCGAGTGGCGGTACGACAAAGTCGACCGGGTCGAGCGTTTCCAGGGCGACCCGGCGATCGCGTTCCGGGGCAATATCGCCGGAGATTCGATGGCGGAGCTGCTGCTGGGACGCCCGGACAGCATCAATCAGAACTCCGGCGCGGAGAGTTTCCCCACAGGCCCGGAGTTGAGCGCGTTCCTCCAGGACGATTGGAAGGTGAACCGGCGCGTGACATTGAACCTCGGGTTCCGCTGGGACCCTTTCCTGCCGCAACGGGATAAACGGGGCACTGGCGCGATGTTCGTGGAGGGGGCGCGCTCGCAGTACTTCCCTCTGGCTCCGGTTGGCCTGGTGTATTGGAGCCAGGACGATTCTGTGCCCAAGAAGTACGGTTTCGGCAATTTGTGGGCGCAGTTCGCGCCCCGCTTCGGTTTCGCCGTCGATCCGAAGGGCGACGGCAAGATGTCGGTCCGGGGCGGCTACGGCTGGTTCTACGCGTCGCGTTCGCTCCAGAACGTCGGCGGGGGCGGGCCCGGTTTCGTCCTTTCGACAAATCTAAATCCCGTGCCGGGCGGACTGGCGAATCCATACCAGAGCATTGGGGGCAATCCGTATCCATTTACGCCGCCGGCGTCGGCCGCGGACAGGGCCCGTTTTGCGTTCGTGCGGCCGGTCAGCACCGGCGGATTCGCCGTCGATTTTCGCAACGGACTGGTGCAGCAGTGGAATCTGAGCGTACAGCGGCAGATGTTCCACAGTTGGGTGTTCGGCGCGGCTTACGTGGCCAGCAAGGGAAACCGGCTGGAAACGACGCGGCAGATAAATCCGGGTGTTTTCGGCCGCCCGGGGAACTTGCAGCAGCGCCGGATCTTTCCCGAGTTCGCGGGAATCGGGTTGAGTACCGCCGATGGCAATGCGACCTACAACTCGCTGCAGTTGACGGCCAACAAGCGGATGACGCGGGGACTGACCGTGCTGGCCAGCTACACATGGGCGAAGGCGATCGACAACCTGGCGGATCCGATGGACGGCCGGAACTTCAGCAGGGAAAAGGCCGTAGGATCCAACAATATCTCTCACCGGGCGGTGGGAAGCTTCATCTGGGAGTTGCCGAAGGCCCGGACCGCCGGCTGGCTGCTAAACGGCTGGGAGTGGAATGGCATATTGTCGCTGGAATCGGGGCTTCCGGTGAACGTAGTTTCCGGCCGCGACAATTCGGGCACCGGTATCAATCAAGACCGGCCAAATCTGGTTGCCGACCCGCACCTGCCCACGGACCGCCCACGCGGCGAGTTGATCCAACGCTACTTCAACACGGCCGCATTCCAACAGAACGCCGCCGGCACATTTGGCAACCTGGGAAGGAACGCGCTGACAGGGCCAGGCGAGTTGAGCATCGACTCGGGGCTGGTTCGAAATTTCCAGCTCACCGAACGATTCAAGCTGGTGTTCCGCGCCGAGGGGTTCAACGTGCTGAACAAGACGAACCTCGACAACCCGGTTGGCAACACGGCGGCGCCAAACTTCGGCCGAATCACATCGGCCGGTTCGCCCCGCGTGTTCCAGCTCGCGCTTCGATTCCAGTTCTGATTTAGGCGCCGAGGCCGCACTCGGCGTGAATCGCCTGCACGGCCCGTTCCAGACCCTCGCGAGCCACGACAAGATTGATCGTCAACTCGCTCGACCCCTGCGCGATGGCGATGATGGAGATGCCTTCGCGGCTGACGGCGGTGAAGACGCGACCCGCCAATCCGGCCACTCCGCGCATTCCTTCGCCAACCACGGCCAGCAGCCCAACGTTCTCGTTAACGTCGATAGGCTTCACGTAGCCGTGTTCGAACTCCAGGGCCAGGGCCTCCTGCAGACTCTTGAGCACCACGGGCAGTTCGTCCTTGCGAACCAGAAAACAGAAGCTCTGGCGGTACGACGAACTGGAAAAGGTCAGCACTTCGGCGTTGACGATGTCGAGGGCGTCGAGAGCGCGCGCCATGACACGGGTGCCCGAGATGGCGCCGGCGACCGGCTCCACCGATACCAGAGCCACATTCGCCATCGAAGTAACGGCGCGCGCGCCGGGCGCCTCTTCGAGCGACGGCACAATCCTGGTCCCGGGTGCGTCGAGGCGAAATGAGTTCTTGCTCCACACGGGAATTTTCTTTTCGACCAGCGGCGCGAGCGTGCGCGGATGCAGGACCTTGGCGCCGTTGTAGGCGAGTTCGGCGGCCTCGGCGTAGGTGACCTCATCCAGCACTTTGGCATCCTTCACCAGACGCGGATCGGCGGTCATGATGCCGTCGACATCGGTCCAGATCCACAACTCAGCGGCGTCGAGCGACGCGGCCAAAATGGAAGCGCTAAAGTCGGAGCCGCCGCGGCCGAGCGTGGTGGGCTTGCCGGCGGCGGTTGCGCCGTTGAACCCGGTCATGACGGGAACCACGCCGGCGGCGAGCAGGGGCGCCATCAGGGCCTGTGACTTCGCGCGCGTCGGCTCCATCACCGGAGTCGCGTTGCCAAACACGCTGTCGGTCACGACGGCGTGGGCGGCGTTCACGGCCTGGGCGGGGGTTCCCTTTTCGGTCAGATACGCGGCGATCATCAGCGCGGTGAGGCGCTCGCCCACGGCGATAGCCTCATCCACCGATCGCGGCGGACGGTCGCCCAGCAACAGGATTCCTTGCGCGATGCGTTCAAACTCGGCCGTGATGGCGCCGATTTCTTCGAGCACGGCGTTGGGACCTTCCAGCAATTCCCGGGCGGCCGCTTCGTGGCGGTCGCGGAGCGCCGCGACATTCTTGTCGACGGTCTCGCGGTCGCCGTTCTCGGCGTGGCGGAGGGTATCGAGCAGAAGATCGGTGACCTTCGACATGGCCGAAACAACGATCGCCACCGGTGTCTTGGCCGCCTGGCCGGCGGTGATGGAGGCCGCGACGCGAATGCGGTCCGCGCTGCCCATCGACGTGCCGCCAAACTTCATGACAATCAACTGACTCAACTCGTAACTCCTCTTCCGTTCGATGTTTTGGAACGTACGATCCGCAGGACCTCATCGATCACCTGCTCGATGTCCATGCGGGACGAATCGAGAAAATGCGCATCCTCGGCCTGGCGCAACGGCGAGTCGGACCGGGTGGCGTCCCGCTCGTCCCGTTCGCGGATCTCTTTCAATGTCTGCTCGTAGTCGCCGCCCTCGTCCTCGACACGGCGCCGTGCGCGAATCTCCGGGCTGGCGTCGAGGTAGATTTTCACCTGGGCGTGCGGATAGACAACGGTTCCAATATCGCGGCCTTCCATGACGACGCTGGCCTCGGAGGCGTAGTCCTGCTGCAAAGCCACCAGGGCGCGCCGGACGCCGGGAATGGCGCTGACGCGGGAGGCGGCTTGGGAGACGTCGGGCCTTCGAATGTCGGCGGTGATATCGCGGCCGTTCAGTAGTACGCGGTCACTGGCCAGGACGATCTCCGCTTCGGAGGCGATCGGGGCCAGTTTGCCGTGGTCGCCAGGGTCGATGCCGTTTTCGACAGCCAACAGGGCGATGGCCCGGTACATGGCGCCGCTGTCGACGTGGAGAAATCCCATCCGGCGGGCCACTTCGCGCGCGACCGTACTTTTTCCCGCGCCGGCGGGACCGTCGATGGCAATAATAATCCGCTTCTCGCTCATCGTTGCGGATTTCGGGCGAAAACGAACTCTTCCACAGGTTGACCGCCGATCAGGTGCTCATCGATGATGCGGTCGGCGACTTCCTTGGTCACGGAGTGGTACCAGACGCCCTCGGGATATACGACGGCGATGGGCCCGCGTTCGCATACGCGCAGGCAGTTGGCCTTGCTGCGCAGGGCGCAGTTGCCCTCGGCGGCGACACGTTTCTTGACGTGCTCCCAGACTTCGTTTGCCTCGGCGCTGGGCGCGCATTTCGGCTTCGACTGATCGGCGCATAGGAACAGGTGGCGGTCCAGCTTACCGATGCCGAGAGAACCGGCGATAGTTTTCAGGTCGGAGATGTCGCTCATGACTGGGGGGCGGAACTTGTCAGAGAAGGGCGCAACTCTCTATTCTGACAAAGTGGCGGTGCGGCTGTCGCGGGACGAGTTCGATGCGCTGGTAGAGCGGGCCGTGGCGGGCATCCCGCCGGGGTTTCGCGCGCAGATGGCGAACCTGGCGATCGTTGTGGAAACCTGCGGCCCGGAGCCGGACCTGCTGGGCCTGTACGAGGGCCGGCCGTTGACGGAACGCTCCGTTTTGGACCCGCTTGGGACGCCGGACCGGATCCGGATCTTCCAGCGGGCGCATCAGGAGATGGCCCGATCCAGGAGGGAACTGGAACAGATTGTCGCCGATACGGTGTGGCACGAGGTAGGGCACTATTTTGGCCTGGGCGAACGGGAGATTCACGACATTGAAGCCCGCAGGGAGCGCCGGGGAGCGTTGGCTGCGTTACGGAGTCTTCGAAGAAGATAGTAGATTTCTTCCCTTCGGGCGGTTTTTTTTCGCTAGGAGTGATGAAGGCCAATTGAATGGGTTCAGCCGCTTCCTCTCCGGGGCGTTCGCCGGACGAATTTGACGCTCGAGACATTTTGAACCGGATCGCCAGGAGCGAAGAGTTCCGCAGCGCGCCGCGGCAACAGGCTTTTCTGCGTTTTGTCGTCGACGAAGCCCTGGCGGGCCGGGGCGCGGAGATTAAGGAAACGCTGATCGCGACCGTGGTGTACGGCAAACGAGCCGATTACGATCCGCACGTGGATTCGACGGTGCGTGTTGAGGCGTCCAAGCTGCGCGGCCGGCTGCAGCGCTACTACCAAGCCGAGGGCGCGGAGGAACCGGTCCGGATCTCCATCCCGAAGGGCCGGTATGAACCGAGCTTCGAAGCCGTGGCCGGGCCCGAACCGCTGGAAACGCAGGGCCTTGTTCCGGTTCCGTACTTGATGGCTGGGACAAGCCTGCTGCTCGCGGTTTTCGCCGGGTGGGTCTGGTTCGGCCGTTCCGAACCGGAGATGGGCGAGCTTCGGCTTTCGCGGGTCACGGAAGCGGGTTCCTATTCGGGCGGCGCTACGGGCTGGCCGGAACTCGATTTCGTGGTCTACGCGGGCGACCGCGATGGGGGCGTGATGAACCTGTGGCGGCAGGCGGCGGGTTCGGCGGCGCCGGTCCGGCTGACCCGGTCCCGGTTCAGCCATGAAATGCCGGCCCTGAGCGCCGACGGCTCCTTCGTTGTGTTCCGGACAAGCGAAGGCGGGGGCAATCTGGCATGGGTCCCTGCCGCCGGAGGGGAACCCTCTCTAATTAAGGACACGTCCGGCGGATTGCACCCGCGGCTCTCCCCGCTTGGGGATGTGATAGCTTATTGGGTGCCCACCGACCGGGAGACGGGCGAGTACGGGCGGGTGTTTCTGACGTCAGTGAAGCCTTCCGAGGGCTTCGGACCCGTACGGCTTTTCGGTGATTTTGCCCACGCCGCCACACCCATCTGGGCGCAGAGCGGGACCCGGATCGCCGTACTTGGCACGTGGCAGTCGGAGGTCCCGGAGCGGGAATTCGACGCTTGGGTTGTGGAGTTAGATCGCCGCCATCCTGTAGGGACTCCGATAAAGACAGGGCTGTTCCCGCTCTTGAAAGAAAAGGGCATCTACCAGCGATTGACCGAGCGGATGCGGATTGAGTTGGGGGAGTGGCGGGACGGATGGCTGTATTTCACCGCGCCGGCCGGCGAGGTGATGGACCTGTACCGGATTCGGCTCCCGGAGAAGGCGGGAAGGGTGGAAGGATCGCCTCAGCGAATCACTTTCGGGGCCGGCGACGTTCGAAATCCGCGCTTTACGGCGGATTCCGGGCTGGTGTTCGACCGGGCCAGCGTCTCCTACGATCTCTATAGTCTGAAGGTCCCGAAGCCAGGCGAACCGGCCTCCGATCTTAGGCGCCATACGTCGGAGACGGGACTTCGATTGCGGCCGTTCCTGGACAAAACGGCCACGCGGGGCTTGTGGGAGACGCGGACGCCGGCCTCCGACGGCCAACTGTTGTTCTTCGATTTGAAATCCGGGGTCCGGAGGCTCCTCAGTCCGGACGACGGCCGCGTCTATTCCCATGGAGTTCTATCCGCCGACGGATCCCGCGTAGCGTTTCGGGTTTCGGAGCCAGGCACGCAGCCGATCTATGTCCGATCGGTGGAAGGCGGGCCGCTTCAGAAGATCTGCACGAACTGTGGAACGCCTAGCGACTGGACGGAGGACGGACGCCACATTTTTTATGTAACAGGCGGTCAGCCGGCGATTGCCGGGATTCTGGAGGTGGCGACCGGCAAGCATCGGGACCTGATTCATCACCCAAGCTACAGTCTGTATGGTGCGCGGTCGCGTTTGGATGGCAAGGGGACTGGCTGGGTCGCCGTGTACGCCGACAACAGCCCGCGTACCCGGCAGATCTTCCTGGTACCGATGAGAGAATTCGTACCGGGGCCGCAAAAGGACTGGATCGCGGCAACGGCTGGGGCATTGTGGGAGCAGTCGCCGGAATGGGCGGAGGACGGTAAGACGCTTTACTACGTCATTCGTCATGACGGGAACACCTGCATCATGGCAAAACCGCTTGACGGGCCGGCATGGGAGGTCCACCACTTCCATTCCCCCAGGCAAACACTCATGCGTTCTCTTAGGAATCGGGGCGCCGACTCGCTGACCGTGGCCGGCGGCCGGATTTACTTTTCGCTGGACGATCGGACCTCGGATATCTGGCGCCTGAGCCGGTAGTTGACCAAAAACAGCGTTCGACCGTTCAGGTAACGCGTTACCGGCGAGGAATAAACACCAACGATACTCCCGAATCACTGCAAAAGCTTGCGCGGCGTGAAATATGTTGCGCTTACGGCTGTAGCCGTTCATGCCGAAACGCTACGGAATTTTCTTCACAACTGCCATTTTCCTGTTGGCCGGCGACCGGGAAGAGTGGGCACTGCTCCTGCGCCAAGCGTCGACGCATCGGGATCGAGGCTCTTTCGCCGAGTCCCTGGCCAAGTTGCATAAGGCCCAGGTTCTGGCCGAACGGCTGGTTCGGGAAGAGCCCCTGCTTCTTCCCGCGACCTACGCCCATCTGGGGGCGCTGTACCTGGAGTGGCGGCGGCCGAAGGATGCCGAGACCGCCTGCCGGAACGGGCTAGCGCGGTTGGACGACCGGCGCCGGCCGGCTCTGGACGCCGTGGAAGCCCACTTGCAGCAAACTTGCGGGCTGATCCTGTTTCACAACGGGCAGGAGCGGGACGCCCAGGACGCGCTTCTGCGGGCGGTGGCACTGCTGCGGCCGCAGGCGGCTTCGATACCCGCGAAGTTCGCCAACGTCCTGGTCGTACATGGATCGCTGCTCCATTGGCTCAACCGGGACGGCGAGGCGCAGGCCTCCTTTGACGAGGTGCTGAGTCTGGCGCCACGCCTTCGAGAGAAGGACGAGTACCTTTTGGCACTGGCGCACGAAGGCCGCGCGGTTACGCTCGCGACCCGTGGACGACACGCCGAGGCGCAGCCGGATTTCGAACGGGCGCTGCACGTCATGGAGCGTTTGTTCGGCCGGTCGCACTTCCGCCTGGCCCCGTGCCTGACAGCCTTCGCGTCCACGCTGCGCGCCCTAAAACAGGTTTCCCGCGCCAAGGAACTGGAGACCCGCGCGCGAAGCCTCCACCAAAAGGAAGGCAAAGGATGGAGCGAGATGTCGATCGACATCCACTCGCTGAACCCGAAGAACCGGCGCAAGAAATAGCCCGGCCCGCAAATTCGGGAAGAAAACGGGCCGGTGGCCCGTCTAGCCCTATGAGAGCAACCCATGGCATCCATCGGGCTACCATTAACAGCGGAGCCACCCCTTCTGCCGCATCCCCCCTCCTTCCAGGACATCTACCAACAGCACTCCGCGACGGTATTCCGGACGGCGCTGCGCGTCACCGGCAACGCGGCGGACGCCGAGGACGTGCTGCAGACCGTCTTTATGCGGTTTATGCAGCAAAACCTGGCGGCGATTGAGGGGGGCCAGACGGAACACTACCTGCGGCGGGCGGCTACCAACGCCGCCATCGACATTATCCGCAAGCGCCAATCCCACAAAGAGTCGGACCTGGCGGATGCGCCCGTACCGGCGGCGCCCGCCACCGATGCCGTCCAAAAGGAACGCGTGCGGCGGGCGCTGGCAAAACTGGACCCGGAGGACGCGCAGCTTTTCGTCCTGCGGAACCTGGATGGCTACAGCTACGACGAATTGGCCGCCATGTTTCGCATCGAACGCGGCACCGTGGCCAGCCGGCTGCACCGGATACGCCTGGACCTGCTCAAGATTGTGAATCGTTAGGAGAATCCCGCCATGAACGAACAAGAACTCGATCAAATTCTCGACCAGATAAAGCAGGATGAAATTCCGGCCGCCGGCGTGGCCGAGGCGCGGGACCGCGTTTGGCAACGGCTGACCGTAAGCGAAACTTGCGTCCACTTCCGCGAGCAGTTTCCGGCCTATCGCGAAGGCACGCTGGATGAGTCGAAACGAATGCTGCTCGACGATCATTTGGCGCGCTGCCCGGGCTGCCGCAAGGCATTCCAGGGGGTGGAGCAACCGGCGGCGAACGTCGTCGCCATGCCGGCGCGCCGCCGTTTTCCGGTTCCGAAATGGGCTATTGCGGCAGGGGTGGCCGCCGCGGCGCTGTATTTGGGCCGGGACCGGCTGGACACGTTGGCCGCGCCGGCCGGTCCGCGTGCGACCGTGAAACAGGTGGCCGGCGCGCTCT
This sequence comes from Acidobacteriota bacterium, assembly GCA_016871155.1. GTDB lineage: Bacteria > Acidobacteriota > Terriglobia > Bryobacterales > Bryobacteraceae. Next base: position 28,269 of record VFZO01000026.1, read on the forward strand.
ATGCCGCCGACGGTTCACCGGTGCGGGAGGGCATGGCGCTGCAGGATGCCGAGATCGTCAGAACCGGCGGAGGGTCCCGAGCGGTGCTGGAATTGGCCGACGGATCGTTGATGGAAGTGAACGAGCGCACCGAACTGGCGGTGTTCGCCAAATGGTCCGGGCAAAGCGTCCGGCTGGACCGGGGCGACGTAATTGTCCGCGCGGCGAAACAGCGGCGCGGGACGCTGCAGGTTGTGACGCGCGATTCGGTCGCCGCCGTAAAAGGGACCGTTTTCACGGTGTCGGCGGGCACGGCCGGATCGTTGGTGGGTGTCGTGGAGGGCGCGGTGGCCGTACAACAGCGCGGCGCCGAAAAGCTCCTGAAACCGGGCGAGCAGTCCGCCAGCGACGCCTCATTGGAACGGGTGAGCGTGCGCGAAGCGGTGTCGTGGAGCCAGGAGAAGGAGCGGCATTTCGCCCTGTTGCAGGAAATCGCCGCGATTGAGCAACAGTTGCAGCCGAGCGCGCCGCGGTCGCAAGCCAAGCTCTTGCCGCTGCTGCCGGATGACACGCAGTTTTATGCCGCAATTCCCAATCTGGGGCCCTCCATGCAGCAGGCGATCGGGCTGATCGAGGAACGGTCGCGCCAGGTGGAGGTTCTACGGGAGTGGTGGACATCAACGAAATCGGCCGAGATGCGGGAGCTGATGTTCCACCTGCGAAACGTCTCCGGCATGTTGGGCGACGAAATCGTGTTCCTGTTCGCCAAGCCGGGGATTCCCGCCGTGATCGCCGAGGTGCAGGCCGGTCAGCAGGATGCGTTGCGGGCGAAGATCGACGAACTGCTCCCTGCTGAGGTTCGTTCGGAGATCGTCTACAAGTTCGTGAATCACACGATCGTGCTCTCGAATAGCGAGGCGAAGCTGAACCAGATTGTCGCGCGTCTTGGCCGAGGAGCGAATTCACCGTTCGCCGGCGAGATCGCCAGGCGCTATGCCCGGGGCGTGGCGTGGATCTTCGGCGTAGACGTGGCGGCGATTCCCGGTCCGTCGATCGACGTGGAGCGAAAGCGCTTCTTTGGCGGCGACAATGCGCGTTTCCTTTTCATGGAACAGCGGAGCGTGAACGGTGTCGAGGAGAACGAAGCGACGCTGACCTTCGGTGGCGAACGGAAGGGTGCCGCTTCCTGGCTGGCGGCACCAGGCTCCAGCGGGTCGGCCGAGTACATCACGAGCGACGCGGTGCTGGTCCTATCGGCGGCGACCCGGAATCCGAAACAGATCTCCGATGAGATCGCAGCGTTTTTCCCGCAATTCAACATGAACGAGTGGGAGAAGCGGCTGGGCGTGAACTTGACGGCGGACCTGGCCGGCGCACTTGGCAACGACTTCACGTTCGCGATCGAAACACCGTCCATTCCGATTCCAGGCGGCATCGCGGTGCTGGAAGTCTACCGGCCGGAGCAGGTGACGGCGACGCTGCGCAAAACCGCGGAGGCGTATAACGCTGCGCACCCGGATGGAAATACAGTGACCTACAAGACCGAAACGGAGAGTGGCCGCGTTTGGCACTCGTTGACGCTCAGCGGGAGCGGGATCGGGGCACACTGGACATTCGACCGGGGATATTGGATTCTATCGGTCGACCGCGCTACGGCTGCCCGAGCGATTCAGACGCGATCCGGCGGTTTTCAACTGATCCGGTCCGAAACGTTCCGGTCGCAGATCCCTGTTCTCGCGGGCCCGCACTTCTCGGGATTTCTGTGGATGAACGCCGGCGACGCCGGCCAGATTCCGGGCCTGGAAGACTTCATCCGGCCCGGCGCCTCACTGTTCACATTCACGGGAGAATCGGAACGAATTCAAGCCGCGTCTCGTACTCGAATAGGTGGCTCGCTATTAGAAGTCCTTATGAACGCCGGACCGGGTCCGCGAGCCGCTAGGAAACCATCGAAAAAAGTATGAGCACGGTTGTCGAAATCGAAAATCTCAGAGTCTGGCTCGGGCGGCGTGAAATCCTCAAGGGGATCACATGCCGCCTTGGCGTTGCGGGCGCCGGAAAAGCGATCGGCCTTTTGGGGCCGAACGGCGCGGGAAAGTCGACGTTGATCCAGACGCTGTTGGGATTTCATGCGCCCTCGGCGGGACGCGCGCGAATCCTTGGCTTCGATTGCCACACGCAGGCGCGCGAGGTGAAGGCGCGGATTGGGTATATGCCGGAGAACGATTCGTTCATCGGTAACATGACAGCCGTGTCGTTTATTCGTTTCATGGCGGAGATCTCCGGCCTCCCCGCGGCAGCCGCGCTGGAGAAGGCTCACGAGGTGCTGTTCCATGTCGGATTGGGTGAGGCCCGCTACCGTCAGGTGGGGACCTATTCGCTCGGCATGAAGCAGATGGCCAAACTGGCTCAGGCGATTGTGCACGGTCCGGAGCTGGTGATTCTCGACGAACCCACCAATGGGCTCGACCCGGCCGCACGGCGGAAGATGCTGGACCTGATCAAAGAGATGAAGGCGCAGCACGGCATGAACGTGTTGTTGTGCTCGCACCTGCTGAACGATGTGGAGGAGGTCTGCGACGAAGTGCTGATTCTGAAAGACGGGCAGGTCGTTCACCAGTCGGACCTGGAGGCGGAGCGTCGATCGAACCGGCGGTTCGTCCAGTTCGAAGTGAGCGGTGACGACCGCGGCTTGCTGGAGGCGTTGCGCGCGGTGAACGCGGAAGGGGTCAGCGAGGCGCCCGGCCAGTGGCGCATTGTGCTGCCGACCGGGGTGGAGATGAGTGCGCTGTGGCGAATTGCCGCCAGCCAGAACTTAAAGGTGAAGAGGCTGACGCATCGCCGCGACACGCTCGAGGAGATTTTCCTGAAGGCTGTTGGCCACCTGGCGCCCGCGCAACCGCAGCCCGCCGCCCCGCCGGAGGTGCCTGTCCATGGCCGTCTATAAACGCGGATATCAAAAATACGACGGGCCGCGGACATCGCACGCTGAGCGCATGCTGGTGATCCCGCGCTTCGCCTGGGAGCGGCTGCTGAGCCAGAAGGCCGTGACGGTCCTGATGGTGGTCGCGCTGTTCTGGCCGCTGCTTTGCACGCTCTTCGTTTACCTGGCCAATCACTCCGAGTTGTGGTCGGGATTCGGCGCCGGCTTCAAGAGAATTCTGGCCGTGAACGGCAAGTTCTTCGTTGTGTTCATGAATGTGCAATCGGTGTTTGCGCTGATCCTGGCGGCGGTCGCCGGGCCCGGCCTGATCGCGCCCGACCTGGTGAACAACGCGCTTCCGCTCTATTTCAGCCGGCCTTTGAACGTGCGCGATTACATCCTTTCGCGCATGCTGGTGCTGGCGGGGATTCTGGGGCTCGTCACGATCATTCCGGGGCTGCTGCTGCTTTCGATTCAAACGGGAATGGCCGGCGTCGATTGGCTTTGGAACAACGGCCGTCTGTTCTGGGGTGTGCTGGCCGGCTTCACGCTTTGGATTCTGATTCTCAGCCTGGTGGCTATGACGTCGTCGGCGTACATCAAGTGGCGTGTGGTCGCCGGCGGCGGCGTGCTGGCGTTCTTCTTTTTCACCGGCGGCGCGGCGGAGATGATCAACGCGGTGTTTCGCGTGGACTGGGCGTCGATGTTCAATCCGAGCTGGGCTATCGAGGCTGTGTGGATGGAGCTTCTTGGTGTTGAGATCCCGCCCGACAGGCCTGGGTTCTTCGAATGCGCGTTGAGCCTGAGCGGTCTCTGCGCAGGACTCACGTGGATGCTGACCCGAAAACTTCGACCGGTGGAGGTTGTGAAGTGAGCGCCTCAGAGATCGTCTTTTCGAACGTTTCGAAGTTCTATGGCGAAGTCCTCGGCGTGAATCGCGTCGACTTGCGGATCCCTGCCGGCATCACCAGCATGGTGGGCCCCAACGGGTCTGGCAAGACGACGTTGATGAATCTGATGTCGGGACTGGTGCATGCCAACACGGGCAGCGTGATGGTGCGGGGTATCTCACCCCGGCAGCCGGAAAGACTGATGAAGTTGTTGGGCTACGCTACGCAGTACGACGCCGCGCCGCGCGGAACGACGGGGTACGATTTCGTGCAAGCGGGATTGCTGCTGCACGGGTTCCCAAAGGCGGAGGCAGAGCGCCGGACATGGGCGGCACTAGAGCGGGTCGGAATGAGGCAGGCCGCGAACCGGAAGGTGGCCGCCTACTCCAAAGGCATGCGGCAGCGCGTGCGGCTGGCCCACGCCATTGCGCACGACCCGGAAGTGCTGGTCCTGGACGAGCCATTGAATGGGCTAGACCCGCTGGTTCGCGCCGAGACAATCGCGTTGTTCCGCGAGTACGCGGCGGCCGGCCGCCATGTCATCCTCTCCAGCCATGTGCTGCAAGAGGTGGATGTCTTTTCCGATCAGGTGATTTTGATCGCCAACGGGATGATCGTCGCCGAAGGGCAGATCCGAGGCGTGCGCGAGGAGATGAGCGAGCATCCGAGCCAATACCTGTTGCACTGCCGCGACGCGGCGCGCGTGGCGGCTATGTTGTTCGAAGAGTCGCACATCGTGGAGGCCAAAGTGGACGCCGAGGCCAGGACTCTGCTGGTGATGACCAAGAACCGGGACGCGTTTTCCAGCGCCCTGGAGGGAATTGTCCTGCGGGGCCAGGAGATCGACAGCGTCCTGCCGGCCGACGAGAACGTGGACGCGCTGTACGAGTACCTGATTGGAGGCTGCAAGTGAGTCTTTGGGCACAAGTCTGGACCATTGCCCGATTGGAGCTGAGCCGGGTCTTCTTTTCGAAGCGATCCTTCTGGGTCTACGGACTTGCCTTTTTCCCCGCGGTGATTTTCCTTGGCCACGCAATCGATTCGCAGCTTCGCGCGAAGCGGTGGGCGGCCGAGGCGAGCGTTACACCGGCGATGTTGGACAGCTTTCGCGAGGGGATGAGCGACGAGCAGGTGATCGCAGCCGCGGGCAAGCCTGCCCGGGACTTTACCTGGAAGCGCCGGCAGCGCCGCGAGGAGGGAGACGACGATCCAGAAACCCGGCGCACCATGACCTATTCAGACGTGAAGCGCCAGGCCCAGTTGCGTTTCTCAGACGGCAAGCTGACGGAGATTCGCGTCCGGCCCATATTGGACCTGGAAGAAGACCGCCGGATCTTTGCCGGCGTGTTCCAGTATTTTTATCTTCGCCTGGCGATCTTCTTTGGTTGCCTGGGTGTTTTCATCAACCTCTTCCGAGGCGAGATGCTGGATCGTTCCCTGCACTACTGGTTTCTGGCGCCCGTGAGACGAGAGGTTCTGCTTCTGGGCAAGTACCTGGCCGGGCTGATCGCCGCCGGACTCATTTTTTCGCTCGGGACGGCATTGAGCTTCACCGGGATGATCCTGCCGCACGACTCCGCCGATGTCCAGGTCTATCTAGGTTCAATGGGTTACGCGCATCTGGGATGGTACATTTTGGCGGCTGTGCTGGGCTGCGTCGGCTACGGAAGTGTTTTCCTGGCTTCGGGGTTGTTGCTTCGCAATCCGATCGTGCCGGCGATTGTGATTTTGTTGTGGGAGTCGGCAAACGGATTTCTTCCGGATGCGCTGCAGAAGCTGAGTGTCCTTCATTATTTGCAGTCGGTCTGCCCGGTTCCGGCACCGATGGACTCCGGCGTGCCTCCGTTGCTCCGCATGCTGCTGGCTCCGGCCGCTCCGTCATCCACGCTCGCCGCGGTATTGGGATTGCTTGGAGTGACCGCGCTGGTTCTGTTCGCCGCCAGCCATGCGGTCCGGCGGCTGGAGATCAACTACGGCACCGAGTAGCGGGCTCTAGCGCGGGCCAAGAAATTATTGCCGAACTGTAACATCGAGCCCGCGAGTCTCCCTGTCTGATTGAACGCACAACCCCGAGCGTTCGAATCGGAAGGAGAGTCACTTTGAAAACCCTATTGCTGGTAACCGCCGCCGCGGCCACCGTTTTGTCCGCCGGCACGCCCTGCGGACCGTCGTTCAAGAAAATCGTCGACCCGTTCGGCAATACGCTTCCACGCAACACCGCCTTCATCGCATGGGCGCCCATCGATAACGAATCCGGTGTCGTGTTCCGTCCGCTGGCGGCGGACATCGACGTACTTATCGCACGGCTCGAAGAACAGGGCGCCGACGATCCAGCAATGCTGACCGCGGCGTTCTGGCAAGAGACACGCTGCCGCATCGTCAATGACCGCTGTACCGGCGAATGCCCAATTCAAGACGGAAAAAAACTGCGCTGCCTGCCACAGCGAACTCCCAGCGATCCCAAGCCGCCACCCACGCCGAAGCATAAGAAGAAACACGGCAAGACCGACGGAATGCCAAGGAACTTCGCACAAGTCTCCTCGCTCCGGTGCCAGTGCCGATAGGACGGATCATGCCCCGTATCCTCTTATCCACAATGTTTGGCGTGTGGCTGGCGTTCGGCCAGCCACACGCCGACCACCCTGCCATCTCCGGCTACCCGGGGTCGCGAATTCTTTCCCACAAAGCGGTCCAATTCGATGTCTACCGACTTACGATCGGAAACCAAGTTAAAGACTCTTGGGAGAGCATCAATTTGGAAGGCCAAATCTTCCGGATTCAGTATCGCAACCCGGTGGGACGATCGGCCCTGGAAATTTTTCGGAACTATGAAGAGGCGCTCCGGCGCTCCGGCGCCCGTCTCGTTTATCAGTGCGAGCCTCGCACTTGCGCGGCGTGGCCGCTCTATAAGGAGCAACGGCTCACAAACATGGGTTCGGGCTCCTTCTACGGCCTGGCCGCGCAGTTCAATCATCGGGGCGCCGAGTCGTGGGCCGTTGTCGCGGTTTCGAACTCGGTTACCTGGATTCACGTCGTCGAACGCACGCCGATGCAAGGCGGATTGGTTCGAGTCGACGCACACGCCATGGCCGCGGCCATCTACCGCGACGGCTTCGTCTCCCTCGACACTATCCAATTCGACACCGGGAAAGCAACCATCAAGCCGGAGTCGAAATCGGCGCTCGAACAAATCGCGCTACTGCTCCGCAACGAGGCAAGTCTCGCCCTCGAAGTAACCGGCCACACCGACGACACCGGAACGCTGGCAGGCAATCAACGGCTGTCGCTCGATCGCGCGCGAAGCGTCATCCAGTCCCTCGCTACGGAGTTTCGGATCCCACTCGGCCGTCTCCAGGCAAAAGGCGCCGGCCAGTCCGAGCCGGTGTCGTCAAACGCTACCGATACGGGCCGGGCCGCCAACCGGCGCGTCGTGCTCCGGCGAATCCCATGAGCCGCGCTTCGTGTGACACGCCTAAACACAGAGGGAGAGAATAAAATCGACCTATGAGTCGAATCCTCGCCGGGCTCTGCGCGGCGGCCGGCATTGCAGCCGCGCAGACTGCCGAACTCCGGAAACAAGGCGATGCGATCGAAGCGTTCGCCGGGCCGGGCACGCCGGTCGAGCACCGGGTGCGATTGCTCGAAGGACAGTTCTTCTACGCGCAGATTAGCGGCGTGCGAGTCTCGATGGAAACGCTCGACCCGCTGCGGCAAGCCGTCGTAAGCGATGGCCGCACGTCGTACCTGGCCGCTGGCCGCCCCGGGGAATACACGCTGCTGGTCCGCAACGCATCGTCCACGCGGCAGAGCTATCGCATAACCGTGCTCGCCTGGCGTGACGCTCTCCCCGGTGATCGACAGCGCCTCGAAGCGATCGGCACACTGACGGCGGGATACCGCGAAGCCGAACGCGCGACCGCACTCAGCCGCAAGGCCGCGCTCGTCCACTACGATTCCGCGAGAGCGATGTTTCGCGAACTCGGCGACAGCGGATACGAGGCGCGCACGCTGCAAGCCAAGGCCAATGTGCACACGGCGGCCGGCGACACCGCGGCGGCGCTTCAGACGCTTGACGAAGCGATCGGTCTTTACCGCGCCGTGCGCGACGAAGGCGGAGAAGCGGCTGCGCGGGTCTCGGCGGCGCTCATGCACGCCGCTCGGTCCGAGTACTCCAAGGCGTTCGAATACTATCAAGCCGCGCTCGACTCCCGCACGCGCCGCGGTGACCGAAGAGGCGAGGCCGAGGTCCTGCGCAACATGGCGATCGCCCACGCCTCGGCCAAGCGGTTCCAACTCGCGCACCGAATGTACGCGGACGCGCTCGACCGCTTCCGCTTAGCCGGCGACCGCTACCAGGAGGCCGTTACGCTCGTGCAGATTGGCGAGTTGTATCTCCGGCTGGGCGATTACGTACAAGCCGAGACCTACGCGGCCCAAGCGCTGCCCCTGCATCGCGCCGACGGAAACAAGACCGCGGAAGTGCACGTGTTGACCAACCTCGGCGAGGTCGAAGCCGCGAAGGGCAATCACCGCGCCGCACTCGATCGATACAACGCCGCTATTCGGATCGCCACCGAGTCCGGCCTCGGCTGGCAACATGCGAATACACAAGGGCTGGCCGCGGTCTCCGAAGAAGCGCTCGGCCGGTTGACACGCGCCGAGACGCTGTTTCGGCAGTCCCTGGAGCCCATGCGCTCCCACGGCAACCGGGAGGGCGCGAGTTGGCTGCTAACGCGGCTCGGCCTTCTGGAGTTAGAGCGTGGCCGGACCGCCGAATCGGCCCGCTATCTTGACGAAGCGCTCACTCTAGCCGGCGGTTTGCCGAATCGCGAAATCGAAGCGATGGCTGTAACGGCACAAGCGCGGCTGGCAAGAAAAAGAGGGGATCGCGCGGGCGCGAAAAAGCTGGCGGAGCGCGCGATCGAAATCGTCGAGAGCATCCGGGCGCGGGTGGAAAGCAAGGAATTGCGCGCTACTTTCCTCGCCACACGCGCCGACTGGTTTGAATTCTACGTCGCACTGCTCGCCGAAGACAACGACGCCGGCGCCGCCTACCGCGCCGCCGAGCGCTCCCGCGCGAGAAGCTTGGTGGAGATGCTGATCGAGCGGGAGGGCAAGGCCGAAATGCGTTCCCCCGAAGAACCGCGGCTGGACGCCTCGACCGCGCTCGTCGAGTATTTCATTGGGCCCTATGGCGCGTGGGTATTCGTCAAGTCCGGCGCGGGCGTGCAGATGCGGCGCGTCTCTCCGGCGAACGCATTCGTAGCGCGCGTACGGGAGATCCGGGCGCTAATGGAGAAACCCGGCCGCGCGCAATGGGCCGCCTTCGCGCGGGCTTCGCATGAGCTCTATCAGATGTGTCTCGCTCCGATCGAGGGCATGATCGCGGCGAAGAAAAATCTCGTCGTCGTCGCCGACGGCCCGCTCCACTTCGTTCCCTTCGAGGCTCTTCTGACACTGGAGCCCGGCGCCGGCAAGCCGGCCTTCGCTCTACGCAAATGGAATATCGTCTACGCGCCCTCGGCATCGGCGTTCGCCGCCATGCAGCGGAAAAGGGTGGGAACCGCCGAAATCGAATGGGTCGCTTTCGGCAATCCGGAAGGCGACTTGCCCGGCGCCGGAGAAGAAGTCGGACAGATCGCGCGGCTGTTCTCCGCGAAACGGACCGAAGTTTTTCTTGGACGGCGCGTGACGAAGCAATCCGTGCTCGCCGCCGCCAGTACCGGCGCGCGGCGCGTGCACTTCGCCATGCACGGGGCGTTCAGAGATGGACCGCGCGCCGTCAGCGGCCTCGTGCTCGCAAATGGCGATCTGTTGAGCCCCCTGGATGTGTTGGGATCGAGTTGGAACGCCGACCTCGTCGTTCTGTCCGCGTGTGAAACCGCCCTGGGTCCGCACTTGCGCGGCGAAGGACTACAAGGAATGACGCGCGCTTTCCTCTATGCGGGAGCGTCCTCGGTGGCGGCGACGCTTTGGCCCGTCGACGACGCCGCTACGCGTCTGTTGATGACCGACTTCTACCGGCGCGTACTGAGCGGGTCGGCGCCGGGCGACAGCCTGCGTTCGGCCAAACTCTCGCTGCTCGACTCGCTGCCGCACGCGCATCCCTACTACTGGGCGGCGTTCGTGTTGACGACCGCTACTTGACGATGAAACGGTAGCCCTCTTCCGCCCCGCCGCAGCGGAGCGCCAACCGGTAATCGCCCGGTCCCGCGAACCCTCGCGGTATGCGGACAACAAACTCGCCGGCCTCGCCACGCCGGGCATCGCCCGCCGCCCAAACCGTGGCCCCCGAGGACGTCAACGAGACGGCACACACTTCGCGAGTGACCGGCAGCCTGGAGTTCAGGACGAGTATCGTCTCGCCCGATTCGATCGCCAACGGTTGTTGCGCGCCGCCGCGTTCAATCCTCGATTCGGGCAACAGATCGAGCAGCACTCCGCCCGCACCCGGTTGCCGCAGCGCCCGGACCTCACCCGCCAACTCGCGATTGGACGCTAGTATCGCCTCCTCGCGCTCCTTCCACATCCATCCGGCCGCCGACGCTCCGGCGATTACCGTTAGGGCGGCGGCGACCGCCCACGGTTTCCATCGCGAGCCCGCTACGGGCATCGTGGCGCGGCTGCCCCGTGCGAGTTGCACCTCGATCCGGCACCGTTCGCAGCTACGCAAGTGCGCGTCGATCGCGGCCGCCTCGGATCCATCGAACAGCCCCCCGAACACAAACGCGGTAATGCGCGCGGGGCCGGGAT
>VFZO01000027.1 GCA_016871155.1 Acidobacteriota bacterium
ACGCTTTTGCTAATGGCGTGCGCGACGGCCATAGCCGTGCCTCCCGCGCAGTACGGAGACCGGCGCGGCAAACGGCTCGTCATGGCGGTGCTGTGCGCCCTGGTCCTGATTAACATGACGGGCGCCGTGACCGCCCTGGGTGACACGATCTTTCCGGTGAAGCCGGCGCTCGACGGCGGGTTATGGTCCAAGATTCGAGACGATGCAACGGCCGGTCAGCACTTTTTGATCCGTCTGCGAGCGGTGCATCCGTTTCTGGCGATAGCCGGGGCCGGATTTCTCATCGGCGGCATGGCCGCACTGCGGCGGCGCGTTCGAGAGGTCTCGCACTGGCCTGTTTCGCTAGCGGGAACGCAGGTGCTGCTCGGTGCGGCCAACATCGCGCTCGCGGCGCCTGGTTGGATGCAGGTAATTCATCTGCTGGTTGCGCAACTTCTATGGGTGGCGTGTGTGAAGGTCTGGCTGGAGATGAGAGCGTAGCGCCGCTAGTACCGCGGCACATCCCGGTCCGCTTCCATGCTCCAGCGGTCGATTCCGCCCGCCATGCTCACGCAATTCTCAACGCCCTGCGCGCGCAGCCAGTGAACTACGTTCAAGCTCCGCACGCCGTGATGACAGTAGACCACTAGCGGGGTCGAATCCGCCTGCGATTCCAACTCCTGCAGCCGCCCTGGCACGGTATTCATCGGCACCAGGTTCGCTCCCTCAATCCGGCAGAGGGCCCATTCTTCCGGCTCGCGGACATCGATCAAGCAAAGCTTTTCCCCCTCGCTTTTGCGCCGCACCACCTCGGCAACGGTGATCTCGTAGCTCATCGCGCTCAGTGGTCGCGGCCCGTCACCAACTCCGTCACGCTGTGCAGCGCGCGTTGATACGCCGAATCGGGGAAGGTAGAGATCAACGTTCTTGCCCGTTCGGTGAAGCTCTCGGCACGCTCCTTGCCGCGCTCAATCCCCTGATAGCGCTTCAGAAGGCCGATAATCTGGTCGAAACTCACGGTCTTGTATTCGCGTTCTCGCAGCACCGTGGCCACTAATTCGCGTTCGGCGGGCGTCGCCCGCTGGAGCGCGTACACCAACGGCAGCGTCACTTTTCCTTCGCGCAGATCGTTACCGACCGGCTTTCCCAATACCGTCTCCCGCGAAGTAAAGTCGAGCATATCGTCGACGAGTTGAAATGCGATTCCCAGGTTCCAGGCGAACTCGCCCAGCTTCGCTTCGTCGCTCTCCGACGCGCCGCCGGCCATGGCGCCTAGCCGCGCACACGTTCCAAACAGGCTGGCCGTCTTGCGATCGATCAACTCCATGTAGTCCGCTTCGGTAATTTCGATGCGGCCGATGCGCTCCAGTTGAATCAGCTCGCCTTCAACCATGATTTGCGTCAGGCCGATCAGCAGGTCCAGTACCCGGAAATTCCGCGCCCGCACGGCGCATTGGAACGCCTGCATGTAGAGCCAATCGCCCGCCAACACCGACGTTTGGTTGCCCCACAACGCATTCGTGGACGGCTTTCCCCGCCGTGTTTCCGCGGCGTCGATCACATCGTCGTGCACAAGCGTGGCTGTGTGGATCATCTCCACGATCGCCGCCATCTGCACCGACTGTTCGTTCAGCGGTCCGAATAGTTGGGTGGAAAGCAGAACCAGCGTCGGCCGCAACCGTTTTCCGCCGGAATCCTGAATATGCCGGTTGATCGCCGTAATCGCATCCACCGAAGCGATTGATTCCAGGCGCATCACTTCTTCCACGCGGCGCATGTCCTTCTCGACAAGCTGAAGAATCTCGCGCGCCGTCAGAACCTGTCCAATCCGGCTGATTCCCATGAAAACACCAGTGTATCGCACCGGCGCGGGATCAGACGTTCTTGGGGTCCGGGTGTGTCCAGGGTTTCCGGTACGGCCGCGCCAGCAAGCCGTTGGCCTCTTTGTCGTTCGCGACCTTGTGTGTGGCCGGGTCCCAGACCAGCGTCCGCCCGCCGAGCTTTTGCGAGAGATTCGCCAAAATGCACGCGGTTGTGGAGATATGGCCCTGCTCGATGTCGGCGACTGGCTTCGATCGCTGGTCGATCGCCGCGAGGAAGTTTCGCATGTGGCCCCGGATCGCGGGAGCGACATGCTTCTCCAACTCGGCCTCGGTCTTGTCCTCCGGGTACTCTTCCAACTCGTACTTCACGTCCTTGTGAATGGCCTCGCCTTTTCCTACGGGAAGGAGGTCGTAGCCCATCACACTGGCCTTCAGCGTCGCCTTTTCGCCATAAAACGTGGCTCCCCATGGATACTTCGGATCCGGCGCCGTACCCCAACTGCGGTGGGTCCAGACAACCTGCACGCCTCCAAAATCGAAAGTGGCCGATTGCGTGTCCGTGGTGTTTGCCTTGCTCGCCTTATCCATCAGAATTCCGCCCGTCGAGGAGACGCTGCGCGGCCAGCCCAGTCCCATCATCCAGCGAACCATGTCGAGCATGTGGATGCACATGTCGCCGACGATTCCGTTGCCATACTCCATGAACGCGCGCCAGCGGCGCGGATGCACCAGCTTGTTGTAGGGCCGCATGGGCGCCGGCCCGGTCCACATCTCGTAATCCAAATGCGCCGGCGGCGGCTCGTCGGGCGGGTTTTCCTTGGCGCGCATGTGGTAGTAAAAGTAGGTCTCCACGAAAGCGATCTTGCCCAGGGCGCCGGTATCGAGAAAGTTCTCCTTCGCTTCCATCAGGTGCGGGGTGGAGCGCCGCTGCGTTCCCACCTGCACCACGCGGTTGTACTTGCGGGCCGCCGCCAGCATCGCCTGGCCCTCCACGATATCCACGCCGATCGGTTTCTGCACATACACGTCGCATCCGGCTTTCACGGCTTCGATCATCGGCAGGGCGTGCCAATGGTCCGGCGTGGCGATCAGGCAGATGTCCAGGTCCTTCTGCTTGAGCATTTCCCGATAGTCTGCGAACGCCCGCGGCTTCCGCCTTGAGGCCTGCCTTTGCGACACGATTTCCGCCGCGTCCGCCAGCATTCGCGAATCGACGTCGCAGAGGGAGACGACCTCCACGGGGGCGGCCTGAATCAGCCGCAGCAAGTCAGCCTTGCCGTACCAGCCGGTGCCAATCAACCCTACACGACGAGTCTTTGCTTGGGCGGCGGCGCTTGCCGCGGCCGAGGAGGAGAGAAACAATCGCCGGTCCATCACCGGCAAGTTTATCGCCTTGAAAGCAACGTCGCCACGCCGGCCGCGATGATGACCACCGGCCAGAGCTTGTCGAAGCCCATGTCGGGGATGAACTGTCCAACCAGAAGGATACTCCCGACCGTGATCATCATCAGAGGCCCGATCAAGGAATTGCGGTGAGAGCTATGTTCGCCATGCATATCGTTATCTACGATGCCGCCCCGGCGTTTGTTCCGTCACTCGTACCGGAGGGCCTCGACGGGGTCGAGCCGCGCCGCCTTGTTGGCTGGCCAGATGCCGAAGAACAGCCCCACACCGGCCGACACTGCCACGCCGGCGGCCACCGCCCAGAGCGGCACCGCCGTCGGCAACGATGGGAATGCGAACTGCGCGCCCTTCGAGATGAACCAGCCCAGCCCGATACCGAGGAACCCGCCCACAAGCGTCAACACAACGGCTTCCGTTAAGAACTGAACGACAATGTCGATGCGCCGCGCGCCCAGCGCCTTGCGCGTTCCAATCTCCTTGGTTCGTTCCGTTACCGACACGAGCATGATGTTCATTACGCCAATGCCGCCCACCAGCAATCCGATGGAGCTGAGAACCACCATGACGATGGCTACCATCGCAACCACACCCCGGAACTGTTCGATCATCTGTTCCGCCGTGGAGATTGAGAACGTATCCGGTTTGCTGAGCGGCACTTTACGATCGATTCGCAGGATGGCGCGCACTTCGTCCGCCGCCGCCGCCAGTTTGCCCGGTAGGGCGGTGACGACGATCATGTGCTCCTTCGCGTTCGGAAACATTTTCCGCATCGTGAAGTACGGAAACATCGCGCGGCGGTCTTCCTGCCCTGGCATCGATTGGGCCGGGCGTTTCATCACGCCAATCACTTCGAAACTATGGCCGTCGATCTCCACCCACTTTCCCAGCCCGCTGGTGCTTTGGAAGAACGATTTCGCCAGGTCCTCGCCGAGAACCACCACTGGCATGCGCCGGAAGCTGTCCACGTCGCTGACGAACCGGCCTTCGAGCATCTCCACACCGCTCAGTACATAACTGGGGTCGGTGCCCGCGATGTTGATGTTAAACGCGTCGATGGCTTTGAATCGGGCCTTGTGGATTCCCCAGCTTGGAAACAGGTATGGGCTCACGGCCTGCACCGTCGTGGCGCGCTCACGGATCGCCAGCGCGTTCTCCAGGCTCAGCGGTTTTCGGTTGCGTTCGTCGGCCGGCCGCGGCCCGAAACTCATGGGCGAGTCGAATTTGCTGATCACCAGATTGTCGGAACCGAAGGTCCGGATGACGCTGGTGATCGACGAATCGAGCCCCGCGAGAATGGAGCCGACTCCGATGACCGTGCTGGTACCGATGATGACGCCAAGCACCGTTAGGAACGCCCGCAGTTTGTGCGCCCGGAGCGTGTCGAAGGCGAGAAGAACGCCAAACCAAAGTCTCGTCATTTTTCCGCTCGCAAAGCCACGATCGGGTCTAGTTTGGCCGCTCGCTGCGCCGGGTAGATGCCGAAGAACAGGCCGACCAGCGTAGATAGCCCAACGGCGATCAGGACCGCGCTCCCGGGCACCGACATCGGAACCGCCGTCGTGTTCCGGACAATGATCGCCACAATCCAGGCGATGATCACGCCGATGAGTCCCCCGGTGCCGGAAAGCACGCTCGATTCGACAAGGAACTGGTTCAGGATGTCCTGCCGGCGCGCCCCAACCGCTTTTCGCACGCCAATCTCGTGGGTCCGTTCCGTGACAACCGCCAGCATAATGTTCATGATGACGACGCCCCCTACAACCATGAAGACGCTCACCACTGCAACAGCCGTGGCCGCTATGGCCCCGGTCATCTGATCCCACGCCGACAATAGGGAATCGGACGAAAAGATACCGAAATTGTCCGATTCGCCCGGCCGCACATGGCGCCAGGCGCGCAGCAGGCTGCGGACCTCGTCTTGCGCCCGTTCCAGATGATTCCTGTCTAGCGCAAGCGCAGCGTAGCCAATGCCCGTGCGCGCGCCGTACATCTTGAAGTACGTTTCAACCGGAATAATGATGAATCGGTCGCGCGATTGGCCGAAAACACTGCCCTGTTCCTTCGCCACGCCGATTACCGTGAAGGGCCGGCCCATCACCTCGATCGACTTGCCGATCGGATCGGTAGCCGGAAAGAACCGCTCCTTCACCTCATGGCCGATCACGGCGGTCAAGGTGTGGCGCGCGTCGTCCGATTCGGTCAGAAACCTGCCGTTGGCAATCTGCGTGTTTGTGATGACGCCGACGTTTGCGCTGACCCCTCGCAGTTCCAGTTCCTCAATCCGCTCGTTCAAATAGTTGGCGTTCCCCATCCGGCTCACTTCCATGCCGATTTCGCGCAGCATCGTGGACCGCGTGCGAACGAAGTCGTACTCCTCTCGCGACAGTTGGGGGTTCTTCCGCTGCATTTCCAGGAACTTCTTCGGGTCCCACTGCCCGATCATCACCATGCGCCGGATCCGGAAACCGTCCACCCCCATGTCGGCGACGGTGTTGGCAATGTAGTCGTCCATGCCCCGGATCACGGCCATGACCGCGATCAGAGTCGTCGTCGCAAGGATGATCCCCAGCAGAGTGAGGAAGCTGCGAAGCTTACTGGAGCGCAGCGCTCCGACAGCCACACGCGTGGCCTCACCGAAGGAGGCTGTGGATGATCGCGCCATGTTTGCCGTTAGGACAGACGGTTACAGACCCCCGTTTGTTCCATCCAACCAGTCCAGGATGGCTTCGTCGGCCCAAAAGCGGGGCAGTTCCTTCGCCAGAAACGCCACGTGACCGCCATGGGAAGGCGCCAAAAGAGTCAGATTGGGGTTTGTGGAGATGGCCGGATTTCGGTAGACATCGAACGGAACCAGCGGATCGTCCTGCGCAGTGAGCAGCAGAGTCGGCGTACGAATCGCTGCCAGGCCGTTCTGGGAAGACTGCGTCGTATAGTAGTTGCCGGCCGAGCCGAAGCCAAAGTGCGGAGCCGTTATGCGGTCGTCGAACTCGTATACGGTTCTCACCGCCCGGACGTTGGTCCGCTCGAAAATCGGGTCGAACGCCTCGGGTTGCTGGCGCCGGCGCTCCTCCAGACGGTCCTGCATGCGCCGGACGAACCGGTTTTGGTACAGGAAATTCGCTTTGCGGCCCAGCGCGCGGACACAGGCGGCCAGGTCGATCGGCGCGGAAACGGCTACGAACCGGCTCACTTTCGCGTGCCCTTCGCCTGCCAATCGCAGCGTTTGATTGCCGCCCAGCGAATACCCGGCGACTACTACGGGCGCGTCCGATTGAAGTTGATCGATGTAGAAACGAAGATCGCTGGTCAAACCGGCATGGTAGAGTGTGTTGCACCAGCCCTCGGTGCCCCCACAACCGCGAATATTCATGCGGTGGACGGCGTAGCCGCGCTGGAGCGCGTTCCAGGCCATGCTTCGCATATAGCCGCCCTCCGAGGAGCCCTCCAGTCCATGGACCAGAATCAACTCCCCCTTTACAGGCCCGGACGGACGCTGCTCGACAACCCGAACCGCCACTTGCGGCTCGGTCTGCACGCGATGTTCCCGCACCGGCACCTGGTCAAGCTCCTGGAACCGGGGCCAGAAGTTAGAAGCGATTGTTGCCAAATGAGGATTGGCAATCAGGGGAACGAAAGGGCGCAACCTCTCCAGTTTACTGGGCCGGCGAGGCCCGCTTGTTCAGATCTTCGGTAAAGATAATTGCTTCGGCCAGACTTTTCATCGGTTTACGCAGCCGGCGGCTCTCATTCCTAAGCTGAAGATAGGCATCTTCCTCGGTTAACCCGTGGCGGCGTTGCAAGATACCCTTCGCCCGCTCCACGACCTTTCGCTCCTCCAGCTTACGCCGCATCTCCTGCGTCTCTTCCTTCAGCCGGGAGTTTTCGTCGGTCAAACGGGACTTAGCCAGCGCGCCGCCCATCTGCTCGCCGATGAACGAGAGCATCGCGATCTCATCGGTCGAATGATTATGCGGATCCCGGTGATGCGTATTGATCACGCCAATCAGGTCGCCGCCTGCGACCAGCGGTACCGAAAGAAAGGCCCTATAGGTATCCTCGACAAGCGCTCCGAACTTCTTGAATCGCTTGTCCTGAAAGGCGTTATCGTCCAATGCTACAACTGTTTTGTGTTCCGCCACCCAACCGGTAATTCCCTCACCGACCTTCATTCGAAGAGATCCGATTTCTGACGTATGTGGAACTTGGGATGCGCGGAGTACGATCTCATCAGAGTCCTGGTCGAACATATAAACCAGGCAAGCGTCACAGCCCGTGATTTGCACGGCCAGACCAATAATTTCCCCGAGCATTTCATCCACGGTTCTCTCGCTGGCGACGATGCTGCTGACGCGGTGTAAGAGCGATACTTGAGGAGTGCGAAACTCCGTTTCCATAGGTACCACGTTCCCAGCGTAAGGGCAGACGCGCGGATGGTCCAATCGAAAAAGTTTATTGCCCTCATTGCTGCCGCAGTGTTTCCCGCCGCTGCCGGAGAATGGGTGCGTGTCCTGGGCGATGGTTACGAAATTGCAACCGATGCGGCCCCGGCCGTGGCACGCCGGATAGCCGTGCGCCTGGAAGGGATGCGTGACTTACTCGGCGGTGTGAAGAAGCCTGTGCCGCTCCGAGTGCTGCTGATTCAGGACCGTACGCTTTATACCTCGCTCCGGCCGGGCTCCGGCGCGCCGGGTTTCTTTCAAGGAGTGGGAGCGGAGGATTGGGTCGTCGTGGCCTGGGGATCGGGCGAGAGTGAGCGGGTGGTCTCTCACGAACTGGTGCACGCATTTCTTGAACATTCCGGCCCCCGGCGTCCGCTGTGGCTGGAGGAAGGGCTGGCCGAGTTCTATTCCACGGCCCGCCTGCATGACGGCTACTGGCTGATCGGCGAAACTATTGGAACCCACGAAGCGCTGTTGCGCCGGGAGACCTGGATGGGCGAGGAGTTGTTTGCGTTGGAACCCACCGATGGGCATTCCCGCCAGGGCCTGTTTTATGCGCAGAGCTGGGCCGTTGTCCATCATCTGTTGACGGCGCGCGGCGTACAGCCCAACGCCCCGCGTTTTTTCGCCCTACTGGCCGATGGTGTGAATCTGGCCGCGGCGTGCCGTGACGCGCTCGGGTTTTCGTTGAACGATCTGCTGGGTCGCGCGCGCCGAATGCAGTGGACCTCGCTGCGAATCGGAACGGACCTGACGGAAGCGTCCGCGCCTGCCGCGGAGAAGATGACAGCCGCGGACACCGAAGAGATGCAGGTTGCGGTCGCCTTAGCCTCCGGCCAGTTGGCCTTGGCGCGCAAGCTGGCGAAGTCTCCGGCGCAGCGGGGGCTGCTGGCCCTGGCCGATGGGGACAAGGCGGAGGCTATTCGCCTGCTGCGGGCCGCCGAGCCGGCCCCGCGGGTGATCTACGAATTGGCCATGCTCACGGATGACGAGAAACTGCTGCAGGAAGTGGTGCGGCTAAATCCCAATCACTTCGACGCGCACCATACTCTGGGTGTCCGCGCCTCCGTCCGCGGCGAGTCCGCGCGGGCGATCGAGCATCTGCAGGCCGCGGCCGCTGGCAAACCGCGCAGCACGCCGATTCTTCATTCGCTCGCGTTGGAACTAGAACGAGCCGGGCGGCTGGAGGAAGCCCGCCGCGCGGCGCGGCAGTGCCTGCTTGCCGCGCGGAATCCAGTGGAACGCCAAATGGCCGCGGGGCTGGACAGGCTAACCCGCGCCCGTCCGCCGGCCGTGGCCGCGAAGAAACCGGCCGTCACCGTACCGCCCGGCTGGGCGGAGCTAAAGGGCGACACCGCGGCCGAAGGCGAACTGGTGCGGTTCGACTGCGAATCGTCTCCGCCCGCGGCCCATGTTCGAACCGAGGCCGGTGGCATCGTTTTGCATGTTCATCAACCGGGGCGGATCCGCATTACCGGCGGCGGCCACACGTTCGCCTGCGGCGTCCAGCAACTGCGGGTGCGGATGGAGTACATCGCTGCCACGAAGGAACTGACGGCCGTGGAGTTCCGCTAAAAACGGACGTAGTAAGCTGGTGCTCTATGCCGATTCTCGAACCCGTATCCGGCGGCCCCGAACCCTGGCTGGCCGGCCGGCACGCCGCGCTGGCGCCGGTGCCGCGGCTGTTGTGCTGTTCGTTGGAGCTCTCATTAACTGATTTGGAAAAATGGACGGCTCCGCTCAGCGACGCCGAACTATGGGCGGACCCCTTCGGTGCGGGCAGCGTGGGTTTTCACTTGCGGCATTTGGCGGGCAGCACGGAACGCCTGTTGACCTACGCCACGGACGGTTCGGTATCGGCGGACCAGATCGCGTTCATGAAAGCGGAAAGCGTGCCCGGCGCCCCGGTGAGGGAGTTGCTGGACGGGGTGCGCGCCTCCTACGAAGCCGCCGCGGTGTTCGCGGCCGCACTCGATCCGGCCGGACTGGACGCGCCGCGTTACATCGGCCGCGCCCGCCTGGAAACCGTGCTCGGCGTCCTGTTGGCGCACATCGCCGAACACGCCCAGCGCCACACCGGACAGGCGATCGTCGCCGCGAAGGCGGCTACAACTCCTGGTCGGGCGCCGCTCCCAGGGTAATCGTCAACTGCATACTGCGCCCATTGCGGAAGACCGTAAGTTCCATCGTGTCGCCGGCGCGCTTCTTTTGCAACGCCTGCGCGACCGCGTCGCGGCGGTCGCACGGCTTTCCATCGATGGCCATGATCAGGTCGCCGCCAACGCCGATCTCGTAGTTGCCGATGATCACGAACTCTTTCGGCCCTCGAATGCCCGCGCGCTCCGCGGCCGAACCGCGTTGGACCACCTGCACCAGCAGTCCGCCATCTGGGGGCAGCCGCAACGCTTCCGCCCATTCGCCCGCGACGTGCACTGTTTGGACGCCAAAGAACGGCCGCCGGTAGACCTTGCCGGCGCGGAAGTCGGTGAGCATCGTTTTGGCCTTGTTGATCGGCATCGCGAAACCGATTCCGATGTTGCCGCCAGGCCCGTAGATCGCTGTGTTGATTCCGATGACGTTGCCTTGAGAATCCAGCAGCGGTCCCCCGGAGTTGCCAGGATTAATCGCTGCGTCCGTCTGAACCATACCTTCTAATTCCCGATTGGTCTCGTCGCGAATGGATCGGTTCAGCGAGCTGATAATGCCGGTGGTGAGCGTCCCGTCGAAGCCGAACGGATTGCCGATCGCCAGAACCTTCTGCCCCACCTGGAGCCCCTCCGATTCTCCCAGCCGTAGCGACGCCAGCTTCTTTCGCGGGTTGATGCGCACCAGGCCCAGATCGTTCGACGGGTCCTTGGCCAGTACCTCTGCGTCGTACTTCGACTGATCGGCGAAAGTGACCACCACCTTCTGGCTGCCACCCAGCACATGATTGTTGGTGAGAATGAGACCCCTCTCGCCGTCGATCACGAAGCCCGAGCCTGTCTCTTTCGAGGGGATAATTTCGGAGAACCAGCCGCGCCGGTACACCGTCGACGCGATATTGACCGTCGCGTTGCGGGCCTGCTTATAGATGTCGATGTTGTTCACTTCGTCGGCGCTGAGGCCGGCGCCGCGAACCACCTTCGCCTCCTCGAACAACTGGCCGCCGCCGCCGGCTGTTTCCTTGGGCGGAAAGAACCGGGCCTTGGCGATCGTCGTCAAATAGAAGAAGGCGCCCGCGAAGCCGGCGGCTAGAAGAAGGTAACGAAAACGTTTCATCGCTCTCTGAGACGATTATAAACTTCCACGGTCTGTCTTTCCGTCTCCGCAAAAGACACCGATGTATCAATGACGTAGGTTGCGTGTTTTCGTTTGGTTTCGTCGGGCCATTGACGAGCCAGCCGCGCTTCCGTCTCCTCCCTTGTCCACCCGGAGCGGGCCATCGCCCTCTCGATCTGCCGTTCCTGGCCGCACACGGTCAGAACCACCTCGTGAAAGCGGCGCCACGCGCCCGTTTCAATATAAATGGCCGCTTCGCAGATCACGATCGCCTGGTCCGTCTCCTGCCGGATCGCTTCGATACGTTCCCGGCGAAGCGCCTCAACTGCCGGATGAACGATCGCGTTGAGTTTCTCGAGCTTGGCGGGATCGGCGAACGCCTGCGCGGCGATCGCCTTCCGGTCCGCGGATCCGAAGAGCGCCGCGACCTCGTCCCGGTGCAATTCCAGCGCGCGGTGCCCCAACTTGTCCGCTTCAATCCGGTAGCAACCGAGCCGTTCGAAGACCTCTCCCACGAAGCCCTTGCCGGTGGCCAGTCCGCCGGTCAATGCCACTTCGAGAATCATTGGCGGCGTTCAGCGGCGTCGACCGTATTGGACATCAACATGGCGATCGTTAGCGGTCCAACCCCGCCTGGCACCGGCGTCCAGAAGGAGGAGACCTCGGCGGCGTGATACGGGTGCATATCGCCCACCAGCACGCTGCCCCGCTTATCGAAAGCGGACATCTTGTCGCTTCCTTCGCCAAAAATAGCGGCGGCCTGTTCTCGGTCGCGGACCTCATTGATGCCGACATCGATCATCACCGCGCCGGGCTTCATATGCGCTCGCGTCAACATAGCCGGCCGGCCGATGGCGCCCACCAGAATATCGGCTCGCCGGCATTCCGCCTCCAGGTCCGCCGTTTTCGAGTGGCATATCGTGACCGTTGCGTTCGCTTGCAATAGCAACATGGCCATCGGCTTTCCGACGATATCGCTGCGCCCCGCCACGACCGCGTGTTTGCCTGCCAACGGGATCTGGTACCGGCGAAGCAGTTCCATCACTCCGCTTGGTGTGCATGGCCGCGGGCCGGGCCGGCCAATGGAAAGATTGCCCACGTTGACCGGATGAAATCCGTCCACGTCCTTCTCCGGCGCGATCGCATCGAGTACGCGCTGCGAATCGATTCCCGCCGGCAACGGCATCTGAACGAGTATGCCGTCGATGTCCGCATTGGAGTTGAGATCGTGAACAATATCGAGCAGCGCCCCGGTCGCAATGCTGGCTGGCGGCGTGAGTTTCTCCGAGTGCATGCCGAGTTCCAGGCAGGTCTTCACCTTGCTGGAGACATAGACATGGCTGGCCGGGTTGTCCCCAACCAGCACGACGGCAAGACCGGGTTTTCGTTTGAGTGTCTGGATACGCGGCGCAAGGCCTGCGAGAATTTCGTCACGGACGCGCTTGCCGTCCAGGATTTGGGCCATTCATAGATCAGTATCCCATCGCCCGCCCGGCGCCGCCGGCGGAAACCAGTAGCGCAAAGATCCGGTCCACCTAAGCTACTTCAACTGACTGAGCAAGCCGAAAAGGTCGAACTGCAGCCAATGCTCCACGATCCGGCCTTCCTTGATACGGTAGACGATGATGAGACCGGCCTTCGCGCTAACACCGGTGGGCGCGATACCGGCGAAGGGCCCCGCGTGAACGCCCTGGAACTCGCCGCGAACCACTACCTTATCGCCTTCGGCTATCATGTCTTCTGCCCGAAGTTCATAGTTTGGGAACGCGGCCTCGACTTCGTCGATGTGCTGCATAAGAGAGCGGTCGTCAACGTACTTCGCAACGAGGGCGGCCGGCTTCGGGCCTCCGCTCAGGGCGGCGAAGTACTCTTTGATGAGTGTTTTGTTCTGATCCATGACGGCAGTGTACGAAGCTGGCGGGCCGCAAATCCTAATGAAATCCAAAGTTGATCCAAAGAAAATTCAAACGGAGACTGGGTCCTCGTACCGGTTTGGCGACTTCGAACTCAATCCAACCGAGCGCCTTCTATCGCGGCGGGGCCATTCGGTTGCCATCTCTCCGAAGGCGTTCGACGCCCTCTTGTTTCTGGTACGAAGAGCCGATCATCTGACCGGCAAGGACACGCTGATGAATGCGCTCTGGCCGGACACTCATGTCGGCGAGGCGAACTTGACCAATTGCATCGTGAGCCTGCGCAAGATTCTGGGCCCGGAGTCGATTCAGACGGTTTCGCGGCACGGCTACCGTTTCACCTTGACCGTCCAGGGCGAACCCGGTATCGCCATTGATACCTACGAGAGGTTCGTGAAGGCAAAGGACTTGGTCCGTGTCAGGTCGATTGAATCTCTCACGGCGGCGAGGGACCTTCTGTGGGTCTGTCTAGCTGAGAATCCGCTCTTCGCGCCGGCCTGGGCCTGGTTGGGCCGTTGCTGCTGGCTCAGCGGCAAGGTCACGTCCACGAGCCCCGATCTGGCGATGGCCGCGATCCGGCGGGCCCTTTCCATCGCCCCGGATTTGGCGTGCGCCCATCAATTTCTCACACCGATCGAGATCGATACCGGACAGGCCCGCCATTCGCTCGTAAGGCTCCGGGAGCGCGCCGCCCGCTTTCCGGGCGAACCCGAAACGCAGGTGAGTCTGGTTCAGGTCTTCCGCTACTGTGGACTCTTGCGCGAGTCGATAGAGGCCGATCGGCTCGCCATGGATCTGGATCCGTCGGTAAGCACAAGCGTGGCGCATACCTTGTTCCTGATGGGTGATTTTCCTGGCGCGCTCGAAAGTTACGGCGGCCGCGCCGGCTACTATATGGACGCTGCCGCATGGGCCGCCCTGGGCGAGTCCGGCCGGGCCGCCCAACTCCTGCGCAAACGGCTGGAGCAGCCCGGCATGGGTGGCCTGCTTGCGGTCCTCATGAGGTCCCTGCTCGCGATTCTGGAAGAACGGATGCAGGACGCTCTTTCGCTCATGGACGGGGCCGGCATTCGGCACGAGCCGGAGGCGTTGCTCTACTTGGCCCGCCACTACGGGCGGATCGGGGCGGCGGACAGCGCGGTCGAGATGATCCGGCGTGCGGCACGAGAGGGCTTCGTTTGCCCGCCCGAAACTTTAGCCGGCGATCCGTGGCTTGCATCGGTTCGCAGCCACGAGTTCCACTCGTCGCTGATGGCTGAGAGCCGCAAGTCGGTGCGGTCCGCTCGCGGTTAAGGCGGGCCAGATTTGTGGCCACATCACGAGACAGGCTATTTTCCAGTCCCGGTTACCGGCGCCCAGATCTCGAATCCGCCCGCGCCGGTCCTGGGATTGAACAGGTCGCCATAGAGATCACATGCGGGCTCGCCCGCCGCGGGGCGGGCTCCCAAGTTTGAAGCTCAGCTTGGCATCTCCTCATCCGGCATCGACGGCGATGGCTAAAATACCGGGGGCGCCATTCAACAACTTGTGTGTCGCGCTGGAAGGCCTCAGAGGGATGAAAACGCGACACCCCGGACGATTCCGCGGCCGTACGCGCTTGATCGTTCTTGCGCGGCACTACCGGGCATCGGGCAACATCGGCCGGTCACTCGGGCGAGGCCACCGCACAATGTGGCGGCTAAAGTCCTCTCCTGAAAGTTGGATTGTATCCACAACTTCGAAGCCCGCTTTCAGAAACGCACGTACCGAACGCAGGTTCGCGGCGGAAGGGTCCGCGAAAATGGCTTCCACGCCGGCGTTCGTGAAAATGTAGTCGCGCCTGAACTCACGGATTACTCCAGGTCCCAGCCCGCGGCCGGTCAGCTCAACTTCTCCGATGGCCAAGTCAATTCCCGCCGAATCCAGACCGGCGCCTATCTCCGCCGCGTGCGCTGGAAAATCGCGCCAACGATACCATTGAATCCAACCGATCGGCAGCGACTCGTGTTGAATCAAATAAGTGTAGACCGGCTCTTTTCCATCGACACGAGGGCCGAACTTGGTCTCGATGTCGGCCAGATCGAAGCGCTCATTCCACCAGATCGACACGTGCGGAGCGGCGAGCCATTTTTGCAGCAATGCAAAGTTCGCGCGCGTTAACGGGCTGAATGAGATTGGCTCTGGGCTGCACACAAGTCCCCCTCCGGCTATTGAATCCTGTTTCATGTCAAGTCGGCGACGCAAATGCCGGCCCTTCAAGCTCAAGCGACTGAGGGCCCCACCAGATCCCCACTTCGCCGAAGGATTGCGGGCACTGGCTGCGCTCCCATCGCACTGGCGGAGAAAAGAGAGATTGCCGAGAGTTTCCGGTACCGCAACAGGCAGCCCTCCCGGAGCTTAATCCGAACCCTCCGCCAACAGCGCTCCCCAGTGGAACCCGGCTCCGAAGGCCGCGAAACAAAGCGCTTCTCCCGGCGCGAGCTTGTGCGTGTGCGACCATTCGGCCGCCGCGATCAGCATCGATGCCGACGACGTGTTGCCGAAGTTCCGGATGTTCGAGTAGAACTTGTCCTCGGCCACTTCCAGCGCCTGCGCTACGCGCGCGATCAGATTCTGATTCGCCTGGTGCATCAGAAACACGGCGACATCGGCCGCCTTCCGGCCTTGCTGCTCCAGCAGTTGGGCGATCGCGCGCGGAATCTTCCGGGACGCCTGCAGAATCACGCTGCGCCCGTTCATTTCAATCGGCGATTCGAACGGCAGTTTCAGGTCGTCGGAGTAGGCGCCATCGGTATAGAGCCCACAGTCGACAACTTTCGCGAAGCCTTCGGTCGGGTGCACCAAACAGGCGCCGGCCCCGTCCCCGAACAGAATCGCGACGCCCCGTTCCATCGGCTCCCGGTTCACGATCTTGGACATCTTCTCGGCGCCGATGACAAGAATCGGGCCGAGCCCTTCGCACAAACGGGACGCCAGCGAGATACCGAACAGCGTGCCGGCGCTGGCCATGGGTACGTCGAGCGACGGCGTCGCCGCGAGACCAAGCTTGGAGGCGACCGAAGCGGCCGGCCCGGGAAACTGCCGGTCCCAGGATCCGGAGGAAACGACGATCATTCCCAGGTCGGACGCCTTCATTTTCGCCCGTTGCAGGCAGTCCTCGGCCGCGCGCAGCGCCAGGTCGACCACCGACTCGTCTTCGCGGGCGAAGCGGCGCTCGTCGATTCCGGAGACATTGCGGATCCACTCGGCGTCACAGCCCACCCGCGCGCCGATCTCTTCGTTACTCACGACCCGCTCGGGCAGGTAGGAGCCAAATGCTTTTAGGAACGCGTTCAGTGGGAGTGCTCCTCAAGATACCGTTCGATGCGTTCGATGGAATCGAACTTGCGTGGCGCAAGATCGGCGTCTGGAATTTTTACCCCGAAGGACTTTTCCAGTTCACCCACCATGTCGGGCAGTGCAAACGAATCCAGCAGCCCGGAGTCGAACAACGACTCGTCCGGCGCCGGCGACAATGGCTTGCCCGATACCTTTTGCACGATTTCCAAGATTTTTGCCCGCCTGTCCATAGTTCCTATTCGTTCGTCGCCGCTGGAGCCGCGAGCGCGGCCGTCTTCGGCTCCATGGTTTCCTGCCGCACGCGTGCGAAGGTCGCGTATTGCCCGATCAATTCCTTATACAACGCGGCGCCCAGCAGGCGATACCCTGGGCCGGTGAAATGCACAAAATCGCCCTGCGCCATGCCCGCGTAAACCCACTGGCGCATGGCGCCCTTGCCGCCCATCCGCTCGCGAATATCCCAAAAAGCCGCGCCACGTTCCTTTGCGGCGGCCCGTTGCGCCTCCAGAATCAGATCGATCTTCTCGTGCGGCGCCCAGCCGGCCCGCGTCCGGATGTGGTGGTCCGGCGGGCCGATCACCAGGATGGATGCCGCCGGCGCGAGCCGCCGGTACTTGTCCAACAGCGCGGCGAACATGTTTCGATAGGACTCAAACGTCCAATCCTTGTTGCGCGCTTCGTTGGTCCCATACGCCAGCACGATCAGGGCTGGCGGGCGGTCCTGATAGATAGGCTCCAGCCCCGCGTCTTCCCATTTGTGGACAATCGAAGCCTGTGCGCCGTTGATACCCATCATCTCCCAGGTCACTCCACGGGTGTTTTCCGTGACCCATCCGAACAGGCGAACCGGTTTGCGGTCGACCGTACGGGCGCTCAACAGATGGGTTCCGGGTACGAGCCGCAATTTCACGCACATCGGCCCGGCCGGTCCGTCTGTCGAGACGGTTTCGATCAACTCGCCGTTGTCGCTCAATTCGACCCGGCCGCCATCGGGTTGCCGGAGGTAGTGAAATTCGGCGTGCTCCAGCTCCGTTTGCAGATTTACCATTTCACCGGGCCGCTCGGTGGACATGCTAACGCCGGATAAGCCGTAGAGCCCGTCGCCGCCCCGGCCGTTCAAACCGTCGCTGTACCAGCCTTTCGAGCTGTAGTTTTTCAGGTCTAGGCGCCGGTAGCCGTTCCAGGGCCGCCCGGCATGGGAAAACCCGTTGCCGCCGTCGCCGAAGCGCGCCTGCATCAAATAACGGAGGGTCCCAGACCACTCGTCGGCCGCCGTATGCGAATCCCCATAGTGGTAAACCCGGAGTACGCCGCTCGGTTGGCCGGTCTGCATCCGGTAGAGCTGCTCGAAAAAGGGAACGAGGGCGGCCGGATTCTCCATAATGCCCGGCACATCCAGCCACTTGGCCACCGCATCATTGGCTGCTGCGCGAACCACGGGTGTCGTTATGGGTGTCCGGGCCACGATTCGGCGGGCACGGGCCGGAGCCTTCTTCTTCACCGGCTTTTTGGCCGCGGCCAGCGGCTTGCGCGGAGGCGCAGCGAACAGCACCGCCAGGCCGGCGAAGGCAGTCAGCGAGATAGCGGCAAGGAAACGCATCCTGGGTAGCGGCGCTTTCATTGTCTCAAACTTCCAAACCGCCGGGTTTCCGGTCCGCTGTAGTATGAATGGACCATGCGACTATCAATCCTTCTTATCGGCGCCTGCGGGCTCTTTGCCGCGGAGCCAGAAAACCTGGGAAGCGTCGGCGCAGGCGAGGGACCAGCCTGGAGCCCGGCCGGAGAGCTGTACTTTACCGGTGGCGGCAAGATTTCCCGAAGGGTAGCCGACGGGTCGGTCTCGGTGTTTCGGGAAGCGCCGGGCGGCGCCAATGGCCTGCTTTTCGACTTCGAAGGCCGCCTGGTGGCCTGCGAACCGCGCGCCGGGCGGGTGACGCGAACAGAAAAGGACGGGTCGATTACAATCCTGGCGGACCGGTTCGAAGGGAAAAAATTTAATTCTCCCAACGACTTGACCATTGACTCGCGGGGCCGGATCTACTTCTCCGATCCCCGTTACGGGTCTCGCGACGGCATGGAGCTTGCGGTCGAAGGCGTCTACCGGATCGATGCGCCGGGCAAGGTGGCCCAGGTTTTGGGAGCGGAGGTAGAGCGCGCCAACGGCGTCCTGGTCTCCCCGGACGACCGCTACCTGTATGTCGCCGACAACAATAACAACAAGATCGGAGGGGCGCGCAAGCTATGGCGGTTTTCGCTGCGCGCCGATGGGGGGGTGGTGGCTTCGAGCAGGAAGCTCATCTATGACTGGAAGGACGGTCGCGGACCGGATGGCGTCAAGATGGACATGGAAGGCCGGTTGTTCGTCGCGGGCGGCCTAAACAAGTCCCACCTTCCCTACGAAACGGCGGATCGCTTTAAGGGCGGCATTTACGTGCTATCCGCCGCCGGAAAGCTGCTCCGGTTCGTTCCGGTCCCGGTGGATGAGGTGACCAACTGCGCCTTCGGCGGGACGGACCGAAAGACGCTGTTCATCACCGCCGGTGGGACCCTCTGGCGATTACCGGTGGATACAGCCGGCTGGGTTACTGCGCCTCGGCCAACTGGCCGATGAACTCGGCGATCTTCTTCGGGTCCGCCGGTTCGCCAGCGGTCTCGCCTTTCTTCTTTGAAACCTGATCGAAAATCAGGCCGGCGACACCGCCGATGGCCGCGCCGATCATTGCGCCCTTCGCGCGGTTGTCCTTGGAGACGGCCGCGCCTATGGCGGCCCCCGCCGCGGCGGCGGTCCCGATAACGGTGGCCCGTTTTTCAGCGGAGCGTTCCTTGTTTTCAACCGGCTTGTCTTCCTGTCCGAAAACCAGGGAACCGGCGAGCGTGGCGACGAGGAGCAGTTTTTTCATGGCGTTGGCCTCCATGCGAATAGATGCCACAGCGCCGGGACTGTTACAGCCTACTTAATATGAATGGTCACCCCGGCCTGGCTGGCGGCGGTCCCGAGACGGACGGTGAGCGGAACGGCTTTCCCCACCGGGACGTTTTCCGGCAGTTTGGCGTTGATCTGCAGAATTCCGGCCACCAGACCGGGTGAAGCGCCGGCGTACAGGACTTCGGCGGTCACTTCGCCCACCCGGACTGCGACATCGGGAACACTGAACCGCGAAGCGGCTTGCGGAATGAGCCCATCGGGTGGAATTGGGAGGGAGGGTCCCAAGCCTGTGACGTAGAAAACAAGAATGTCGCCCTTCGACGCGGGATTCTTGTCGGAGTTCAACGCGACATCCCCTTTCGTCAGGTTGTATTGAATGGCGGCCGCCTGGCCGGCCCCTGCCCCGGTTACCGTGAAGATGCCCGGTGAGGCCGGCACCGCGGCAAGGCTCACCGGTTCGGAAAAAACGTCGTTGTATTCAACACGAAGCTGGAATGGCGACTGCGTGTCCATCACATTCGGCAGAGCGACCGACACCTGGCGCGGGGACGTATAAATGATAGGCAAGGGTAGGGTATCGAGCAGCACCCGCGTGCCCCCCAGCGTAGTTGGGACCTGTGGCCGCGAGTTGTCGAAGACGGTTAGCGTCTCCGGTCCCAGGCCAGTTCCGTACAGCGTGACAACCGTGCCGGGCGCGAAGCCCCCCGCCGCCTGGGACGCACTGTTGACGACCGCTCCGAGAATCGGACCCGGCGGCATGACGTGCAGTGCCACTGGCGCGGCCGCGCCTCCCCCGGGGTCGGGATTCGAGACGGTCAGGATGACGGTTCCGGGATTTGCGAGGAAACTCGATGGAATCACTACGGTCATGGCGTTCGCGCCGAGCACATCGGCCTTCAGCGCCGTTGTGCCGATGCGGACCAAGGTGTTGGGGAAGAACCCGCCGCCGTTTACGGTCAGGGTGAGATCCGGAGAACCGCGGGTCACCCGTTGCGGCCAGATCCCGGACACCGACGGTTCGCCCGGCTGAATCACCAGGTTGACCGTTAACGGCGTGGACTTGGTTACGGCGTCCGCCGAGGAAATCACAGCCGTTCCCTTATAAGTTCCAGGGACCAGGCCGGTGGGGTCGACGCTGAGGGTAAGTGGCGTTCGAAAGCCCGGAAAAACCGCGCCGGACGAAGGAGAGATCCGGAGCCACTTGGTCCCGGTCACGGCAGCGGAAAACGACAGCAGGCCACCCGTAGTTGTCAAAAAAGTCTGCACCGGTTCGGGGCGAGGCGCATCCAGACGGTGACTGACGGAGAACGACGTGTGGGAGGACCGTATATCGGATGGCGCTCCCCGCACGGTGAGCGTGACAGGCACGGTCACCGGTTCGCCGCTGGCGTCGGAGCTCAGCGTGATGGCCTCGCTATAGACCCCGATGGGCAGCGTAGATGGGTTGACGGCGACGCGGACGGTGAGCGGCGTGCTACCGGACACGGGGGAGAGAATCAGCCAGCGGCTGCCACCCGAGCGGACCGTAACGGGCAAAGCCACGTTGCCGGACGGCGGCGTGACGGCGAGGGATTGTGTTGCTGGGATGGTAGGCGCACCCTCTTGAAAGGCGTACGTCAGCAGCGCTGGAGACACCTTTACTGCAGGCGCCGCCGTGACCAACACTGTCGACACAAGAGCCAACCGGAACCGCACACTGGCTTATCGACAATGGCGCGTGTGCGAAACAGATCAGTTAATTCTTAATCTCATCGGGGAAAACCGCGTATCCCTTGGGCGGCGCGTACTGCCCTTGCAGGTATTGCAAGCGTTTGCGGAGATGGCGGCTGGCGATCTGGCGAGGGCCGGGCTCGACGTCGATGTCGCAACAGATACCGTGGAGGTACAGAGTCAGCGTGTCGATGAAGCTGTGGCGGGCGTACTCGCGGAACAGTTTAGTGTCGCCCCGAATGCCGGACTCCTTATTAAGAAGATTCAGCTTCGCCTTCCAACCCGGCTCGTCGACCTCGCCGTGAACCCGGCCCTTCAGCTCTTCCCGCAGAATATTTCTGTAGCCTGCGAGCGTCGCTTCCGGTTCGGCGAGGAAGATCAGGCTGGCGATGGAGTAGTAGAAATTATAGTGATAGTCCGAAGAATCCATGTCGGTGACGCCGAAGACCAGAGCGTGGGCCTCGTGGGGCTTAGACGGCGCCAGGTAGGCGGCCGGTAGATTGACCGTTCGTTCAGGCGGCTCCAAGGTGATCAGGCACTCGGCGGTGTTGAAATCGTCGGCTTTGCCGTTGCGCTTGGGCGGACTTGGACGTTCCAGGTAGGGCACAAAGAAAAGGGCTACCTTGCCGATCAGCTTCAGAACGCCAGGCGGGATGGCCTTGACTGGATCGGTAACGTACTCGCGCATCTCCTCGCCGCCGAATGTGACGCCGGAGAGGACGTAAGAGAAATAGACGTTCTCAACAATCAGGCTGGATTGGAACCGGTCGACGAACTCGGCGAGTCTTATTTTTGTCTTGGGAGGGCCGGTGAGACCGGCGGAGGCAGGCATTGCTACTTTCCCCATTTTATCAGCCAGCGATAGACTGGCTAGTTGGGTTCCGTGGATATTTTGATTTCCGCCGGGGAGGCATCGGGCGATTTGTACGCCGCGCGCATGGTGGAGGAGTTGCGCGCGCTGCTCCCGCAGGCCCGGTTCTTTGGCTGCGCCGGGCCGCGAATGCGGGCGGCGGGCGTGGAGGCGGTCGTCGAATCGGAAAGCCTGGCCGTGGTGGGGCTGGTTGAGGTTCTGGAGCATCTCCCCCGAATCTACGGGGAGTTTCGAAAGCTCGTGGCGGCGATGGAGGCCCGGCGGCCGAGAGTAGCGATTCTCACCGACAGCCCCGATTTCCACTTCCGGGTCGCCAAACAGGCCAAGCGCCGCGGCGTGCCGGTAGCGTATCTGGTGGCGCCCCAGGTGTGGGCCTGGCGGAAAGGCAGGGTGAAAGCTATGCGGCGGATCATGGATGAGCTTTTTTGCATATTTCCGTTTGAGCCCGAGTGGTTCGCGCGCCACGGGATGCCGCAGACCACGTTCATCGGCCATCCGCTAGCGTGGATGGCGAAGCCGGCTCTGTCGAGGGACGAATTCTTCGCCCGCCACGGCCTGGACGCCGCCAAGCCGCTGGTTACGCTATTGCCCGGGAGCCGGACCGGCGAGGTGACGCGGCACCTGCCGCATGTTATCGACGCTGTTCATCAAATTCGGAAAGAACTGGACGTGTCGGCGGTATTGGCGTCACCCAAGGGCCTATCCCAGCGGTTGACGGATGCGTCAAATTTTCGGGAACGGATTTCCCGGGCATCCATCCAATGGATTGAAGGGGAAACATGGGATGCAATCGCCCATGCCAACCTTGCACTTGCCGCCAGTGGCACTGTAGCAATGGAGGCTGCGTTGCTGGGGACCCCGATGGTCACCTACTATCGGGTAGCGCCAGTCTCCTGGGCACTGGGCCGGTGGCTCGTGAACGTTCCGTTTTTCACAATGGTGAATCTGGTCGCCGGACGGAAGATCGTGCCCGAACTGATGCAAAATGAAGGGGACGGTCCCGGGCTCGCCGCGGCCGCTCTGCAACTCCTGACGGATGAAGCCGCGCAGACGGCTATGCGGAGATCGCTCGCCGCCATTGCGGAATCGCTGCGGGGACCGGACGATCCGATTCGCGTGGCCGCAGGCAGGATTTACTCCCGATTCTTGACGTGACCCAATTTTGAGAGTTCCTACATGTTGAATATTCGCAGAGGGTTAGTGATGGCAGCGGCGCTGACGGCGATGATAGCGCCAGGGCAAGCGCGCGGCGCGGCCGGCCGGATCGACGTGACCAATGTCCGTGTTGTGGCCGAGGTGAATCCGCGGACCCAATCGATCGCGGCCAAGGCCACGATCCAGTTGCGCGCGATCGACGATAAAGTAACGGCCGCGGTGTTCGAACTGCACAACGCGCTCACGGTGATCGGAGTATTCGACAAAACCGGCGCGAGGATCGACTCGACCCGGAATTCGCAGGAGTATAACTTCCGCGTCAACTTCGACGAAGCGCTGGCGAAAGGCGCGGAGAAGGAAATCGTTGTTCAATACGAAGGCAAGCTGACAGGCGCCGAGGAATCTCCGGTGTACGGAATCAAGTTCGCCGCCATTCGCCCGGAGTACGGATTTCTGGCTTATCCCGCCCGCTGGTTCCCGGTGGCCGGATATACAGCCGACCGCTATAAGTCCGAGTTTGTGATCACCACGCCGGAAGGCTACAAAGTTGTCAGCGGCGGCGGCGACACAGTGCGGCCGGAGGCAGGCAAGGTAACTACCACCTCGACGTTTACGAGCGACGGATTCGGCGGCTCGCTGGCGATTGTTCAGGGCGACGGAAAGCGCATTTCGGCCGGCGGGGTTTCGACGACGTTTTATTTCCGCGGCGGATCCATGGCGGCGGCCGAAAACTGGGCCGAGGAGACCGGAAAAATACTAGCGATGCTGACCACCCAGTTTGGCCTGGCACCCTCCTCCAATCTGATTTTCATGGAAACCGAAGAGGGTGCGCCGAACGGCTACGCCGCGCCGGGGATGCTGTTCCTCTCCCCGGCCGCCATCGGAACGCAGGCCAATCCGCGCCTGCTGGTGAATCAACTGTCGAGGCTCTGGTACGGGCAACTCATCTCGCCCGCGACGCGGAACCACCTGTGGATCACCAACGGCATGGCCCGCTACGCGGAACTCTTGCAGACCGAGCAGACGGCGTCGGCCGGAGCGATGGAGTCGGAAGTCCGGGACACGTACGTGGAGGCATTAACGGTGGACAATCCCCCGTTGATTCAGTCGGCGCGATTTGAAGACTATTCGCCGGAGTACTGGGCGGCGACCGCGGCCAAGGGC
Organism: Acidobacteriota bacterium; assembly: GCA_016871155.1. Classification (GTDB taxonomy): domain Bacteria; phylum Acidobacteriota; class Terriglobia; order Bryobacterales; family Bryobacteraceae. Next base: position 23,964 of record VFZO01000027.1, read on the forward strand.
GCCGCGGTCTACCAAATGCTGCGCAACGTGTTGGGTGACGACAAGTTTAAGGAGTTGATGAAGGCATTGCCTGACAAGTTCGCCAACAAGGCCGTGAGCACCGACGATGTCCGGAAACTGGCCTCTGACCTGGCCGGGCAGGACCTGGGCTTTTTCTTTCTCCAGTGGATCGAATCGAGCGGTGCGCCGCAGTTCAAGCTGGAGTATACGGTGTACCGGACCGGCAAGGGTTTCCGGATCATGGGGAAAATTCAGCAGGATCTGGATACGTTCCGCATGCCGGTGGACCTGAAGATCGAGACGGAAGGCAACCCGGAGTTTAAGCGCGTCGAAGTATCGGGACCCTCCTCCGAATTTCTGGTTGAGACGTTTGGCAAGCCTAAGAAGGTGGAGATCGACCCGGCGCTCAAGGTCCTGCGGATGTCGCCCGGCACCCGCGTCGCGGTGGCGATCCGGCGCGGCGAGATGTTCATGGAGATCGGCGAACACTCCGAGGCGCTGAAGGAGTTCCAGAAGGCGCTGGAGGTGAACCGGAACAGTTCGCTGGCGCACTACCGCGTGGCGGAAATCTTCTTCCTGCAGAACAACTACCAGGCCGCCGCCAACGAGTTTCGCGAGACTCTGAACGGCGATATCGAGCCCAAATGGACGGAGGTTTGGAGCCACATCAACCTGGGACGCATCTTCGACATCACCGGCCAGCGCGAGCGGGCCGTGAATGAATACAACCTGGCGGTACGCACGCGGGACAACAATCAAGGGGCGCAGGAAGAGGCCGCGAAGTACTTGAAGGATCCCTACAAGCGCCAGCGCAGCGCCCTGTAATCAGCCGTCGCGCAGGACTGTGGACGGATCGGCGGCGGCCGCCCTCCAGGCCGGCACAGCGGCGCCGCTGAACGCAGCTAGAATCAGAAGCGCGGCGACTGCAGTATAGGTCCATAGATCCGGAGCGAGACCTGGGAACGAACCGGCGCCGATAACCGTCGCGGTGGTGAATAGCGCGAGCCCTGCCACGACCCCCGCGCAGGCTCTTCCGACCGCGCCGCCGGCCACCTGGAAAAAGATGCGATTCGGCCCTGCGCCGAGGGCTATTCGCAACGCAATCTCACGGCGCAGCCGGCCGGCGACGTAGGATTGCACCCCATGAACGCCCACGATGGCCAGCAGGAGCGCTAGCATTCCAAAGCCGGCCAGAAGCAGAACCACCAAACGCTCGCGGGCCGATGCGTGGGCCAAGGAGTCTTCCACGGTCGTCACCTCGAACGGCGCGATATCGGAATCGGCGGAGAGCACGGCCCTTCGAAGCAGTCCGCCGAAATCCGGGTTGTCCGATACGGTGCGGACGAGCAGGGAGGCTTCCGGCCACGGCTGTTGGAGCAGAGGAAAATACATTGTGGGCGGCACCGGAGCGCCGGGCCCGGCATACCGGATGTCGCCGATGACGCCCACGATTTCTCTCGGCGCCCCGAAGACCACGATTCGGCGGCCCAGGGCCTCCTCCCCAGGGAAGTGCTCCCGCAGGAAGGCTTCGTTGACGACGGCTGTCATCGGATGGGTCTCGTCGTCGGTGGCTTCAAAGAACCGGCCGCGGCGCAACCGCGCTCCGGTGACGTTCAAGTACCGCGGGTCCGCCACGCGGTACTGCGCTTCCTTTTGCTCCCCAGGAGGCGGCGCCGGCCGGCCCTCGACGACTACGCGCGTGGTCCAAATTCTCCGTGGCAGGCGAGGCGAGCGCGATGGAGACCGCCGTCACACCGGGCAACGCTTCCGCATTCGCCCGGAGCCGTTCGTGAAAGGCGCGGACGCCGGGCCAGTCTCGAAACGGAAACTTAGGCCACGGATACTTCGTGGCGGGGAGTGAGAAGCGTACCGTTTCGATGCGGGACGGATCGTAGCCGATGTCCACCTGCCGCAGCTTCCAGAAACTGCTGGCCATGATGCCTGCCGCAAGCACCGGCACCGCCGCCACAGCAATCTCAAAGACGACTAGGCCGTGCAGCAGCCGGTGGGACCGGGGGCCTGCTGTGTTGCGCCCCGCGCTGCGGAGGTTGGCGGCGATGGACGAAGTTCGTAGCGCCGGGACGATCCCGAAGAGCGCCCAGGCCCCAAGTGCGATACCCAGCGCCGCCAGCAGCGCCCAGCCTTCCAAACGAACCCGTTCGATTAGCGGTGTGCCTTCGGGAGCTAGCAGCGGCAACAGGCGGATGCACACCCACGCGACCCCGGCGCCAAGCAGCGCTCCGGCTAGAGTGAGTGCCAGCGACTCGGTTAGAAGCTGGCGCATCAGCCGCGTTCGCGACGCACCAAGGCTCGCGCGAACCGCCATCTCCGGTGCCCGCGCGGAGGCTCTGGCAAGCAGAATCGTCGCGATGTTGGCGCAGGCGATTAGCAGCAGACCGGCGACGGTAACTGCAAGGATTCGCAGCGCTGGACGCATGCCGCCAGCCAGATCCTCATGTAGAGGTACGACGACTCCGCCGCGCCCGAGATTTTCCGCTGGATACTGTGCTTCGAGGTGCGACATAATCGCCGTAACGCCCGCCTGCGCCTGCGAGACCGGCACCCCTTCGCGCAACCTGCCGGCGATACGTGTGCCGTGGCGGCCTCTCGGCCGCATCCCTTGCGGCCGCTCAAGCGAGACCCAGACCTCGCGCGGATTCCACGAAAAGCTGGCTTCCGGCGCAAGCACGCCCGTGATCGTGAGTCCGGCACCATCCAGAACCAGCCTTGCGCCAACCACTGACGGCGCGGCGCCGAATTTCCTTTGCCATAGCGAGTGGCTCAGCACCGCGACGCCCGTTTCTCCGGGTCCGAAAACCCGTCCGAGTTGAGGACGCATCCCAAACACGGCGAAATAGTTGGCCGTAACGTGAGCGGCCGTGACGCGCTCGGCTTCGCCACGGCCGCCCAGCGTCTGCTCGGACGACTCGATGGCGGCCAGATGCTCGAACAGGCTGGTGCTCCGCTCACGGAGATCGACGTAGTCGGGATACGATGCGCTTTCGCGGGTCGTACCGCGAAGCCGGTCGTTTTCCCAGACATTGACCACCCGGTCCGGGTTCGGGATCGGCAGCGGCTCATAGAGGATGCCGCGAAGAGCGCTGAACATGGCCGTATTCACGCCAACGCCGAGTGCGAGCGTGAGCAGGACCGTGGCGCTGAAGCCGGGTTGGGCGGCGAGCGAGCGTACGCCGAGGCGGAAATCTCTGAGCAGCGATTCGATCGCCGCCACGCCATTTTCGTCCTTGCATCGATCCCGGGCCGAAGCCACGCTTCCAAAACGGAGCCGCGCCGCCCGCAGGGCCTCGGCCGGAGGCAGGCCGGCCTGTTCATATTCCTGGCGCAACAGGTCCAGATGCAAGCGCATTTCCTGGTTCATATTCTCGTTGGTCCGGTTGCGCGTGAAGAATGCCCGCAGCCAGCCCATTCTATGCCCCTGCCTTGGCAATCACGCGTTCCACGCCGGTCGAAAGTTTGCGCCAATGGTCCAGCTCTGTTTCCAGCCGGCTTTGGCCGGCCCGCGTGAGTTCGTAGTATTTCGCCTTGCGGTTCTGCCCTGTTTGGGCCCAATGGGCGCTTAGAAGGCCTTGCTCTTCCAGGCGGTACAGTGCTGGGTAGAGCGAACCGTGCTCGATGCGAAGGGTGTCTCCGGAAACCTGTTCAATGCGTTTGGCAATTGCGAAGCCGTGCAGCGGCGCGAGCGAGACCACTTGCAGGATCAGCAAGTCGAGCGTGCCTTGGAGGAGGTCTGATTTTTGCGCAGGGGGCATTTGTCTAGACAATCTAAATGAACTTGTCTAGATTGTCAAGACAAGAGGCTGCGGCTCCCGGCGATTTCCGAACCGGCGCGCGACAGGCGTGGCGGTTGATGTGCAACTCAAGAACGGTGACCGGCCCCTTCTTTCCGGGGGCCGCCTCTCGCCGAGAGTGTGCAAGCCTGCTAAACGGTTGGGTCGCCTTTTCCAGTCCCCACAGCTTGCTGCTACCTTTCAACCGAATTCACATCCCACTGATTCTCAGCGCGGGCGTTTTGCCGGCGGTTTCCTGCTGCTGGGAGGCCTCCGCCACCGGTTACGCCGCGGCGCGCCGTAGCTCGTCACACCGTCGCCGGAGGCGGCTGAGCAGGCTCCGATGCTCCGGTTTTTCCGCGAGGTTGTTTCGCTCGACCGGGTCGGCGGCGAGATCGAAGAGTTGTTCGTAGACTGGTTTGGTGCCGGGATACCGTACGTACTTCCATCGTTCGCCTCGCACTCCTTCCGTTCGAGGAATCGGCAGGCGGGCGGGGGGCGTATTGTAAGTGTGTTCGTAGTACCAGTCCGATCGCCAGGGCCGCTTCCGGTCCGCCAGCAGCGGTGACAGGTCGCGGCCCTGCATTCCGGGATCCGCAGGCACGCCGGCAAGGCTGAGTATGGTGGGTGCCAGATCGATGTTCAGCGCCATCTCTTTCCGGACAGTGCCCCGGCGGCTGGCTGGCAAACGGGGGTCCCGAATGACAAGAGGCACGCGGATCGATTCCTCGAACATGATCCACTTACCGGTGAGCCCGTGCGCGCCACGCATGGAGCCGTTGTCGGAGGTGAAAATCACGACGGTCTCGCGATCGCGGTCGAGTTCGGCGAGCACCGCCATGATTTTGCCAACTGCCTCGTCGACGCCCGCGACCAGGTGGTAGTCGATTCGGGTATCGGCGACTCGCTTCTCTTCGGCACCGGCCGGCCATTGGCCGTCTTTGTTGCCGTTGAGCGAGCGGCGAAGGAACTCGGGCAGCGCCTCGAAATCCTCCTTCGTATGGGTGGACGGCGCGGGAATGGCGGCGTCCTTGTATCGGCTCGGGCGGCCGGGATCGAAATAGTTGAACGGACCGTGTGGCTCCTTGAAGTTGAGCGACATGGCGAAGGGCTGATCCGATGGCACGGATCGCAAAAACTCGATCGCCTTTTCGGTCATTAAGGGGGTCAGGTGGCGGTCCTTGCCGTTGACGGTCTGCTTAAAATTAATGGACTGCGGGAAGCCGTACCAAAAGTCGAATTGATCCTTGGGCAGCGACAGATTCAGAATGCCAGGATTTGGCGCGCCGATGGCGAATTTCCCGAGAAAAGCGGTCCGATATCCGGCATTGCGGAGCAGCACCGGATACGTCTTCGCCATCTGGGCGGCCGAGAGCGGTTTGGCGAAGTCCTCGATTCCGTGACGCCGCATGTTCTGGCCGGTGAGCACGCAGGCCCGGCTGCAACAGCAAATCGCGGTTGTGACAAAGGCGTTCTCGAACCGCACGCCGCCGGCTGCGATACGGTCCAAATTCGGCGTCTTGAGCACCGTGTTGCCGATCGAGCTCATGTCATCGAAGCGGAGATCGTCGGCCTGGATGAACAGAATGCTCGGCGGCTTCCGGGTAGGCTGGGCGGCGGCGGACGCCCCGAGAGTGAACTGCCTTCTCGTTAGCCGCATAGGGCGTCAGTGCCCTTCGTGTTCGAGGAAACGCTCGGCTTCAATGGCGGCCATGCAGCCTGCCCCGGAGGCCGTGATCGCTTGGCGGTAGGTGCGGTCCTGCACATCCCCGGCGTGGAAGACGCCCGGGACGTTCGTTCGCGCGCCGCCCTGCGAGACGATGTAGCCATCTTCGTCCAGCGTGATCTGTCCGCCCAGAAACTTGGTGTTCGGTATATGGCCGATGGCGACGAAAAAACCGTCCACGGCGCGGTCTTCGGTCGCGCCCGTGACGAGATTCCGGAGTTTCACGCCGGTCACGGTACCCTTGGTCACGTCGTAGATGTCGTCGACGACCGTGTTCGTCAGCATCTCGATTTTCGGGTTCGCCACGACCCGGTCCAGCATGATCTTGGAAGCGCGGAACTGATCACGGCGGTGAACCAGCGTGACTCGCCGGCCGAAACGGGTGAGGAAGTTGGCCTCTTCCATGGCGGAGTCGCCCCCGCCGATGACCATGATCTCCTTCTCGCGAAAGAAGAAGCCGTCGCAGGTGGCGCAGGAGCTCACGCCCTTGCCTATGAGTTTTTGCTCGTTCGGAAGGCCCAGCCATCGTGCCGATGCGCCGGAAGCGACGATCAGCGTCCGGGTCTCCTCCCACGCGCCGTCGATCTTGATTCGAAACGGCCGCCGGGACAGGTCGCACTCCTCCACATAACCGTGGCGGAATTCGGCGCCGAACCGCTGCGCCTGCAATTTCATGTTCTCGACCAGTTGGGGGCCCAGAATGCCTTCGGGGAAGCCGGGAAAATTCTCGACTTCGGAGGTAATGGAAAGTTGGCCGCCCGGTTCGTGGCCGCTAATAACAATGGGCTTCAGCGAAGCCCGCGCGGTGTAGACGGCGGCGGTATTGCCCGCGCAGCCGGAGCCAATAATGATGACGTTGTGCATGGAAGAAAGGCGAAGTGGGGAGTGCGCCGAAACGCACTCCCCACTTTATCACGCGAGTCTTTTTCGACTACTTGCGGCGCCGCAGCCCGGCTAGTGCGATCATGCCGCCGCCGAGAAGCGCCCAGGTGCCCGGTTCGGGGACGGCTGCGACCGAGCCGAAGATCTCGTCGTTGCCGCAGGTGGCGGAGGTGAAGTAGAAGTCAAAGCCTCCGTTGAGATCGTTGAGCATCTGCTGATTCATTTGGACGTTCAACGTAGCCAATAGGTGGGTGGAGACTCCGTTGACGGTGGAGATGGACTTGCTGCCGGCGCCGACGAGCGATGCGCCGGTGGGGCTGGCCCAGACGGTGGCGCTCGGGCGGTAGTTGCCCGGATCGGGGTCCAGCACGGCCTGGGCGGTCTGCGTGCCCTGAATCCGATAGGTGGTGGCCGCGGCGAGCCCGTCGTGCGAATTTACGACAAACGCGTATTGATTGCCGTTGCTAGCGCGGAACAACAGATCGCTGGCGCTGAGAAGCGTGCTGCCGACCGTGAACGGATTCAACGCCGCGCCCCCGCCGAAGTTGAAGCGGATATCGATCTGCATAGTGTTTGTGCCGGCGTTGTAGCTGACGAACTTCAGACTATGAATGTCGAAGTGATCGGCGTTTCCGATTACGTCGGAAGGGTCGTTGCTCGCGAGTGCATCGTTGAAGGTCGTCGGGAACGTCGGCAGCGCCCATGCGGAGCCGGCCAACACGAACCCGAAGGTCAAAACGTGTAAATTGCGCATGCCCAGAGTTTGCTTGGGTGGCCTGCGGCGGCAAATAGTTCTTCCGATTGCTTAGTCCCAAACGGACGATTCGAATAGGCCTTCTCCAGCAAGGGCTGAGACTTCAAATCCGGGACTGGCGGACTATCCGCGACCCGCTGTAAGCCTCTGATTTTTCATGCGAGAGGCGAAAGCGCTCCCAAAACCGTACTGGGACCGTTTGGCGGGGGCGCTGGGACTAACGGGGCAGCTGTTACCGGAACTCAGTCGCGAAAAAAATTCCTCTGGGCACCGCAAAGTCCCAGTCTTAGCGCTTCGTGCGGCTCCGCCGGCTTGCCAACATCCGCATTCCGGCCTGCGGCAACACCCATGCGCGAGCGCGGGCCGAATCGAGATTTAGGAGAACACAGTGTAGGCGGCCCAGGCTGACACGTAGGCGAAGGCCGTCATATATAAGAACTGAATGGCGGGCCATGTCCAGCCGCCCGTTTCGCGCCGGACGATGGCGGTGGTAGAGAAGCACTGCATGGCGAAGGCGAAGAAAACCAGGAGCGCCGCGGCGGCGGGGGGCGTCAGATCCGTGCGAAGCGCGGCTTGCAAGCCGGTGCTCTCTTCCGACGCATTCTCGATTCCGTAGATCGTTCCGAGGCTGCCGATGATGGCCTCCCGCGCGGCGAAGGATGCGATCAGCCCGACGCCGATCCTCCAGTTGAAGCCGAGAGGTTTGATCACCGGCTCCACGGCATGGCCGATTTGGCCCGCGTAGCTCTGTTCAACCGGAGGCGGCTGTCCGTTGTGAAGCGGGAAATTGGCGAGCGCCCAGAGGATTAATAGCACGCCGAGTATGACGGTGCCGGCGCGCCGGAGGAAAATGAACGCCCGGTCCCACAAGCGCAGTCCCAGCGACTGCACGCTCGGCATCCGGTACGGCGGTAACTCCAAAACGAATGTGCTGCGCTGGTGGGTGAGCACGGTGGAACCAAGCAGGTGCGCGGTGAGGAACGCAGCCAGAAAGCCGATGAGATAGAGTCCCGCCAGCGCAGCCGTGCGCTGCCCGAGAACTGGAATTACGAAGCGCTCATCGGGAATAAACGCGGCGATGACAAGCAAGTAGACCGGCAGCCGGGCTGAGCATGTCATGAACGGCGCGATGAGGATCGTCGCCAGACGGTCTCGGGGATTCTCGATGGTCCGCGTGGACATGATGGCGGGCACGGCGCAGGCGTAGGCGCTGAGGAGTGGGATAAACGACTTCCCCTGCAGCCCGACGCGGGACATGGTGCGGTCCGCGATCAGCGCCGCGCGGGCCAGATAGCCAGAGTCCTCCAAGATGCCGATAAATAGGAACAAGAGCAGGATCTGCGGCAGGAACGCAATCACGGAGCCCACGCCGCTCCACACGCCATCGACGATCAGGCTTCGAAGCATTCCCTCCGGCATCAGTTGTCCAAGGAACGCGCCGGAACTGGCGATCAACGCTTCTATGCCGTCCATTGCCGGCTTAGCCCCGCTGAAGATCAATTCAAAGACGGCCAGAACGACAATGATAAAGATGATGGGTCCGTAGAGCGCGTGGAGGAAGACGTCGTCCAGACGGCGTGTCCAGACGGGCGGCGCGGGCGGACGGTAGCTCGCTTTGTTGCCGACTTTGCCCGCCCAGGTCCGGCAGCCCGGAAGGTCGTTCAAAACGGGGAGTTCCACGCGTTTGACAGAAGCCGCGGGCCGGGCCACGCTGCCTTCCAGAAACTGGAAAACCTTCTCGACCCCGTCTCCCTTGGAGGCACTGACCAGGGCCACCGGTGCGCCGAGTTGCGCGGCCAGGGCGGTCGTGTCGACGCTGCCACCCCGGGCTTCCAGGTCGTCGGCCATGTTCAAAACCACAAGCGCCGGCAGACCCAGGCTAAGAATTGGCGCGGCCAGCAGCAGGTGGCGCTGCAGGTTCGTCGCGTCGAGAACCAACACGACGGCGTCCGGCCGGCCCACCTCCGGCTTGGCGCCGGTTAGTACATCGGCGGTTACGCGTTCGTCCTCCGACTGCGCATCGAGGCTGTAGACACCGGGCAGATCGATCACGAATATTTCGCGGCCGCCATTGGCGCGGGCGCGGCCAATGTGGTGCTCCACGGTGACGCCTGGAAAGTTCGCGACCTTCTGGCGCAGGCCGGTAAGGCGGTTAAAGAGTGTGGTCTTGCCGGCGTTCGGAGGGCCGACCAGAGCGACATAGTGCTGGCCGGCCACGGCCTCCGTTGCCACAGAATGGCAAGAATCGCCCATCGCTCAATCGGCAGCGGCGGCGGTACGCCGGATCAAAATCTGGGACGCGGTCTCAATGCGGAGCGCCACTTCCGAACCGTCGATCCGATAGATGCGAGGATTGCCTCCAGGTGCGCAACCGGCGGCCGAGATGCGGCTGCCAGGGAAGAAGCCAAGCTCCATCAGGCGCTTACGGAGAACATCGGGAACGTTCAAATCGCCGAGAACGGCGTCCTGTCCCCGTTCGAGGTCCGCGAGGCAATCGGGTTCGCTCGCGTGCTTCGATTGGCGCTTCTTGAAACTCAGTTGCACTCTGATACGAGGATACGGGCCGGAGCCGCGGTGTGTCAAGGCTGCGGTTACTCGAGGGAACTGAGCTCTCGTCACACGCGCAACCACAACCCAGACGCTCTACGGCGGGCTGCTGGGCTATGGGACATCCGCTAGAACCGGCACCCCATCGATTCGCGCAGCAGCGCCCTTACGCTTTTCGGATGAAGTAGCGGATATCGGCGATCTGCGCGCCGGCCACTTCGATGCGGGCGGGGTCGCGCTCGCCGCGCTCCGCAGCCAGCTCCAGGAAGTTGTCGCAGTCTTCGAATGGCGGCGTGCCGCGCGGTGCCAGCGGGTTAAAGCCCAATGCCGCGGCGGCGACGGCATCCGCGTGGACCGGATTCGTTCCGGCGATGACGAAGCCGGGTTGGCAGGGCCGCGTGCCGGCGATCCACGGGCCCTCGCCGCCGGCCAGCGTTTCGACACCGTCGAGGATGGATAGGTGAATCGGCGGCGCGTTGGCCACCTCGCGCGGCGTGGTCCCGTCGGTCGCGTTCCGCATGGAAAGAGCGAGGCCGGTCTTCGAGTGCTCCAGCATTTTGGCGAACGAGACGAGCACGCTGCCGGCCGGTTGCCGCCGCAGAACGCGAAACTCGGTCCCCGAAGGCCAAACCGCCATCAGCGGGGAGGCCGGGCGGCGCATCGTAAAGACAGTCAGCCGTGCCGCGCCGGCTTCGGCCAGAAGAAGAAGCGTGACGCGTAACAGTTCCGGATTCGGCCAGTGCCACGGCCCGCCCGGCCCTTCCAGGTGAATCTTGATGGCCACCGCCTTGCCTTTTACAAGGCGTGGCAAACCGCCGACGCCGTCGAACAGGCGCCGCAAAGTGGGGTCCAGCCCATGGCCATACGTGCGGCAGCGCTGGATGGCCACCGTGGGTTTGGAAGTTTGCGCGAACAGTGCGGAGCCGGCCAGCAGGGCGCGCCGCGAAAACACTCGCTAGGCTTCCATCTTCATCATCTGAATCAGCGCCTGGATGTAACCGAACGCGAAGGCGAAGGCGCGCTTGCCGCCCGTATCGCCGTTGATCTTCGGCACGTGGTCCGGCATGATCATTCCGTCGTAGCCGACCTCGCGATAGGTGCGGATCGCTTCGATCATGTTCACGTCGCCGTCATCGGGGAAAGTCTCGCGGAAGTCGCCGATCTTGCCCTGGATATTGCGGAAATGGACGTTGAAGATCTTCTTGCGCGTGCCGAACCAGCGGATCACGTCGTGAATTTCCTTGTTCGGATTCTGCAGGCCTTCGCACACCGTGCCCTGGCAGAAGTTCAAGCCGTGGTACGGATTTTCCTTGATCGTGACGAAGCGCTTCAGCCCTTCCACGCGGCCTAAAACCGGCACGACGCCGCGCCACTTCTTGCCGTCCGGCATGCCGGGATCGTTCGGGTGGCAGGCGATGCGGACTTTATTCTCGGCGGCCACGGGCACAACGCGCTCCAGGAAGTAGGTCATACGCTCCCAATAGGCGTCCGGATCGACGGGACCCGCTTCGGTCAGCGCCGGCTCCTGTTTCCCTTCGGCGTATTTGAAGGTCGAATACATCGCGCCGCCGCGGCCCTTGGTGGGCTCCGTGCGGACCACGCCCAGAATGGACATGTTGTACTTCGCCGCCGGAATGCCGGCCTTGGCGCAGTTGCGGATGATGGTGCAGATGTCGTCGATCGCCTTGTCGCGGTCCGGCGACTTGCCCATCATGATGGCCGGATACTCGGCCCGCGCCACGGGCGAGGAACTGAGCGGCAGCGGAATCATGTCGAGCTTGATGCCGTACTTCTCCACGTGCTCGCGCAGTTTGGTCAGGCCTTCGACGCTGAACGCCTCGTCCAGTCTGCGCGACGGCAGGCCGCTGCAGATATTGTGGACGCCCAGGGCGGCGAGCGTCGTCAGCGTGTCGTCGTCGTGAGCGTGCTGGGTGCCGCACTTCATCAGAACGGGTTTGCCTTTGCCGGTTTTGGCCGGCGCGGCACTGGAGCCGAGGGATGCGGCCGCGGCCAGGGCGGCGGATTCGAAAACGTCTCTTCTGCGCATGGGTTTGCCTGCACTGTTATGTCATTTCCGGGCCTGCGCCGTCAAGTTCCGGTACCGGCGCTTTTAGCCCGCGCCGGTCCGCGCCTGTTTTCCGCCGGGCCGGTGATCCAATGACATTGACGATGCGTTGGCGCTGTCGGTGCTGCACGCGCTGGAGTCGCGCGGAGAGTGCAAAATCCTCGGCGTGACGCTGACCAACCCGGCGCCGCCGGCCGCGCCGTTCACCTGGGTGATCAACCGGTTCTATGGGCGGGGCCGGATTCCGGTGGGAGCGTCCGCCTCCCGGAGGACCGATGGCGCGAACCGCAAATACCTGGATGCGATGCTCGTGAGCGCGCCGGCCTGGGCCCGCGCCGGCATGCCCGCAAGCTTTCCGGCCGCGGTCCCGCTGCTTCGGAAGCTGCTGGCGGCGTCGCTGGAAAAAGTGGTGTTGATTCAGGTGGGCTTCAGCGACAACCTGGCGGGGCTTCTGGACTCCGCACCCGACACGGCGAGCCCGCTGGACGGCCGTGCGCTGATTCGCGAGAAGGTGGCGTTTGTATCGGTAATGGCCGGCGACTTCGCCACGGACAAGCCGGAGTACAACGTGCGCATCGATGTGCCGGCGGCCAAGCGGGTGCTGGTCGACTGGCCCGGCCCGGTGGTGCTGAGCGGGTTCGAAATCGGCAGCGCGCTGAAGTATCCGGCGGCGAGTATTCAAAAAGACTACCGGTACGAGCCCTGGCACCCCATCCCAGTCGCCTACGCGGCGTATCAGAAGATGCCCTACGACCGCCAGACCTGGGACCTGACCTCGGCGCTCTACGCCGTGCGGCCGGAGGCCGGGTACTTCGACCTCTCCCCGCCTGGGGTTGTGGAGGTGGATTCGAAGGGGACGACGACCTTCGCGCCGTCCCCTTCCGGCACGCGGCGGCATTTGATACTGAGGCCGGAGCAGAAGGGGAGGGCGCTGGAGGCGCTGGTGTTGTTGGCTTCGGAGCCGGCTACTGTTTTGGAACCAACACCGTGAGGGCTTGCGGCGAGACTGTGCCCGCGCCCTCGACCCTCACGGTAACCCGTCTCCCCCTGAATCTGGCTAACTTGGCGACATCAACCTGAAAGACCGCATCCGTTACCTCGCTCTCAAATACCTTTCCACCAGTGCCAAGTTCGAGAGGGTCAGAGTCCATTGCCTCCAACCGAACCGCCCTCGGCGCGTCCGCCGCTGGAAGGTTTCGGACGACTAGCCCGATATTCTGCTTCCCGCTCAGTTGGTTCAAGGGTCCGTCAGCAACGACCCCGCTTTCGGGGTCGGCAACATTAACATGCTCGAACTCTATTGGGATAGGTAGATCGTCGTACTCGTACAGCTGCTTGTCGATTGGAACCGCCGCCAGAATGCCTCCGTGATTGTGACCGGTAAGAAAATCTAGATGAGGGACCTTGTCTAGGTCTGTTCCCGCCCGCGCATAAATTTCACCGTCGGCGTGGAGAGCCTTTAGTTTCTTCTGCCAAGCCCACCAGAAGCGATCGACATTGGCGTGGTGGGCGTAGAATAAGGGGTCCCCGGCGGCGGTTGCGGCGCTCGCAAAGTCCGTTCGTCCCGCGTTACAGTGAATGGCATCGTGGAGACGTCCAAGCGTGAGGCGCAGTTCTAGACGGTAGTCCCCGGGCCTTCTCAGAACCCGTGAATGGTAGTTGTGCTCGAAGAGGGTATAACTGTCCCAAATAGCTTCGACATGGTAGCCGTTCAAGCTGACTGGTCCATTGCTTGGTCGCGTATTTGGGCGATAGAGTGGGTTTAGTTTATTCGGATCCGAAAGGCTGTACGGGCGCTCATAGGCGGCAGGTATGTTCCGGTGATTTTGATTATCCTAAATCCGGCAGTTGGCGGCGACCCCAACGGGCGTAACGCGCTCCGCGGCGAAGGCAAAACCCGCAAAGTCGCGATAGATCCGGGTGAGTATCTCGGGCCACGGCGTAGCGAC